>DATINK010000418.1:0-3224 GCA_035474355.1 Chitinophagaceae bacterium
ATTTTCTTTCAGCCTTCTCGCTACTTCCGCGATCATGAATCCCCCGATCCGGTTATCAAATGCACGCCCGATATAATGACCATTGGCAATTTCATCGAAAACTTCTGTATAAGTGACCACGGCCCCGACATGTATGCCCAGTTTTTCTACGTCCTTACGATTCCTCGCACCGCAATCCAGGAAAAGGTTCTCGGTCTTGGCTACCGGGTCTTTTGTATCGGCGCCCAACCGGGTATGAATGGCCGGCCATCCGAATACTGCTTTGACGGGCCCTTTCTTACCATGAATGATCACCCGCTGGGCAGGTGCGATCTGGGGATCCACACCTCCGTTTCTTTTCAGGTAGATCAGTCCTTCCAGCGTAACATAATTGACAAACCAGCTGATTTCATCCGCGTGGGCTTCAATCACGACTTTGAATTTACTATCGGGATTCACGACAGCCACCGCAGTACCATAGGGATCGGTGAAAGTTTTATCCACGAAAGGCCGGATATATTTCAGCCATAATTGCTGGCCTCTTCCTTCAAAACCAACCGGGGAGGGATTATTGATATAATCCTTTAAAAAAAGCAAGGCTGCGGGAGTTGCGAATCCTGGTTTTTTAGGAGTGGAAGCAAGGGTAGGGGAAGGACTGCGTTTCTTCGTGGATTTGGCCATGATTTGATGATTAGGTGAGTAAAATTAATTAAATACCGGGTACCAGCATGATGAATGCTGAAAGTGCCATAAGTCCATCGAGTACGAGATAATAGAACATGTCAGCATTTTGCCTGCGGGAAAATCGATAAAACCCGGCTGCCAGTATCCCGGGCAGTAAAAGTATCAAGACTGATACGATGGAATAATGGTAATAAAGCAGGGAAACAGTTGCCGCGACAAAAACAAAAAGGGAGGCAACGAATAAATATAAATTACCTCTATCGTTGAGATATGTTACCAGGCTCCGGATCCCCGCTTCTTTGTCCGCATCTTTATCCCGGAGGTCAAATAATATACAGATCGCATAGATCAGGAAGAAACGACTGAAGATGAAAAATACATAATCGCCTTTCAACGCATTGCCTGAAATAACGATAGGCAATACGGTAGTAACGAACATCCAGACAAAAGCCAGGAAAATGGTTTTGCCCAGCGCAACTTTTCGCAATGCCCTGAACAGGGGATGCGAGATTTTGGGAGCAGAATAAAGGAAGGTTACGAAAGCAGAGACCATTAACCAGGGCCAGTAATCGATGAGCCTGAAAAAAAAGATCCCGGAACCTGCCAGTCCAATAATGAACAGGATGATATATACAAAACGAAACTTGTCAACCCATTTTGAACGGGGTGAAACATCTGTGACATGTGTAGGAAGCCACCAATGAAAACTATAACTGCAAAGCGTGGAGAATAAAACAAAAAGGGCCAGGTTGAGATCCGCCTTTTCGTGAAGGACCAGGTGAAAGGTCTGGTTGACCATGACCACTGCACAGCCGGCAATGAACAGGTTACTATAGACAAGAAAATCGAGGAATTTTTGAATAAGTTTCAATGAGCGGATCAGGGTTTTTTAAGCCTGATTTTATCCGATTCGCTGTAACTGCTTCTATGAGCACCCTTATCTATTAAGATCAGGCCGAATGAAGCGGTTGTATCCCGGGCAAAAACACCGGGCAGGGATTGCATATGGGGGATATTACCCGTGTTATACTCAAAAGTTACGTCCAGGTCGGCTTCAGTTATTTGAGGGGGAACACCCAGGCCATCAAATACATACCGGAAGGTATCAGCTCTCACCACCGTATTTCCATTGTACCATTTGTATACCACGTATACAGAATCAATATCTCCCTCCTTGTCGGTATACTTGGATTTTACGGTAATCACGTCGCCGCTGAATACAGTGTTGGGAGTAATTGATTTGATGTGGATTTGGGGTTCTGTTGTAAATTTATTTTTTACACAGGCAGTCATCAGAACGATACAGGCTATCAGTGCAAACAGGAATTTCATTGTGCGGGTTGAGATCAACAAATTTACTGTTTTTTATTACACCCCGATGGGAATTCAGCGTAAATGGAATGATAAAATTTTCCCTGTAAAGGATAAGGATTTCTTAGCCCTGGCACTGGAGATATTCCATTATCAATACAGGGAAAACCCTGTCTATAACAGCTATGTTGACCTGTTATCCGTGGATCCCCGGAAGGTCAATTCCCTGGAAAGGATCCCCTTTCTTCCGATCCGGTTTTTCAGGTCGGGACCCGTGACCAGCGGGACATTCAATGCAGCGGCCATCTTTGAAAGCAGCGGCAGTTCCGCAACCATTAACAGTAATCATTATGTGAAGGACCTGGAAATTTATAAAGAGAGCCTTTCAAAATGTTTTGAATTTTTTTACGGGTCGGTTCAGCAGTATTGCATACTTGGCTTGTTACCGTCTTACCTGGAGAGAAAAAATGCTTCCCTGGTGTATATGGTACAGGAACTGATCAATGCCAGCGCTCATCCGGAAAGCGGGTTCTTCCTGGATGATCTTGATAAACTCACTGGAACTTTAATTGAACTGGAAGCAAAGGATCAAAAAACAATTCTATTCGGCGTCAGCTTTGCCTTGCTTGACCTGGCTGAAAAAGGATCTTTGGATCTTAAAAATACGATCATTATTGAAACAGGGGGAATGAAAGGAAGAAGGAAAGAATTAGTGAGGTCGGAACTGCATGAAATATTGAAAAGCGCATTTCCTGTTCCTGCCATTCATTCTGAATATGGGATGACAGAGTTGCTTTCGCAGGCCTATTCAAGAGGGGAAGGCATATTTCATACTCCACCATGGATGAAGATCATGCTGAGGGATGAAAATGATCCGTTAGAAGTTTATTCTTCCGGCCCCAGGTCAGGGGTAATCAATATCATTGACCTGGCAAATATTCATTCCTGTGCTTTTATAGCTACAGATGATGTTGGAAAATTATACTCCGATGGAAGTTTTGAAGTGATGGGCAGGGTAGATAATTCAGATTTAAGAGGATGTAGTCTGATGGTCGTGCCAGGTTGATTCTTTGGAAAATTAGGGAAGGCGTGAAGCCGGTGCTGTAGTTAGTAGGGACAAGGCATGCCTTGTCCCTACTAGTAATTAAAATCAATTCCCGGCTATTTATTTCATTTTTAAATTAAAATCATGCATTAAAGATCCACTGACGAAATTGCTGCGCATTCTCCTGGCTCACGATAATATTATG
>DATINK010000419.1:0-3249 GCA_035474355.1 Chitinophagaceae bacterium
GCGAGGGTGCCGGGCCGTTCGCTATAAAAGAACATATAACTCATATCATAGCGGCAATATTCCATCATGTTGAGTGTGTCCTGGTGGTCCTGTTCTTCTTCTGTACAAAATCCTGATATGATATCGGAAGAGATGCCGCAATCCGGGATCAGTTCACGTATCCTCCCGACTTTGGCCATATACCACTCGCGTGTATAGGTCCGGTTCATTAATTGCAATATTCTTGTCGAGCCGCTTTGCAGGGGCAGGTGGATATATTTGCAAATATTTTCATGCTTCGCCATCGTATGCAAAACATCATCAGTAATGTCTTTGGGGTGCGAAGTGGAAAATCTTATTCTTAATTCAGGAGAGATTTGTGCGACTGAATCTAATAGCATAGCG
Organism: Chitinophagaceae bacterium; assembly: GCA_035474355.1. Classification (GTDB taxonomy): domain Bacteria; phylum Bacteroidota; class Bacteroidia; order Chitinophagales; family Chitinophagaceae; genus DATINK01. The sequence goes on from DATINK010000419.1 coordinate 385, forward strand.
AAATTAATAGCCCCTCCTTTGGAGGGCAGGGAGGCTATGTAGTAATAAGAGTCTACATTCTGTCCCAGCAACGTAACTTCCCTGTATCCCTGTTCAAACAATATCCTGCATTCATTGAGTATACTTTCCGCATCCCTGCTTCTTTCCCGGCCACGGGTAAAGGGTACCACGCAAAAAGAACACATATTGTTGCAGCCACGCATGATGCTGACAAAAGCAGTTACGCCGTTACTATCGAGACGAACCGGTGAAATATCGGCATAGGTCTCATCGCGACTCAGCAAAACATTCACTGCTTTTTGCCCGCTGCCGGCTTCTTCTACTAATGCCGGCAAACTGCGATAAGCATCGGGCCCCACTACGATGTCAACTAATTTTTCTTCTTCCAGGAATTTTGATTTCAGGCGTTCTGCCATACATCCTAACACGCCCACCAGCATCCCTTTTTTTGAAACCTTCAGCTTTTTAAATTCAGAGAGCCTTTTGCGGATCGTTTGTTCTGCTTTTTCCCTGATGGAACAGGTATTGATAAAAATCAGATCGGCCTCTTCCAGGTCGCGGGTGGCCCCGAATCCTTCTTTGTTTAATATGGAGGCAACGATCTCACTGTCTGCGAAATTCATCTGGCAGCCATAACTTTCGATATAAAAGCGCTTTTGATAGGCGTTAGGGTCTTGGGTAAAGGGTAAAAATGCTTCTCCCTGGCGGGCTTCGTCCTGGACCTTATCTGTCACGTAGTCAAGCATTCTACACGAGTTTTCCTTTATGAGGGAGGCAAATATAAGAAATTCCGGGCTAAATGTGACAAGATGACAGCGGGAACCTTATAAAGTATTTTTTACGCTAACCCAAAGAACCTGTATTTTGATACAAACTAAACTACATGGGAAATAAGAGCGCCTTTCGAGCCTTCATCTGTGTTGCTATTATCGTTGGTTTTTTTCTGCCATGGTTTAAGGATACCGATATTTCGGTTTCCGGTTGGGCCATAGTGAAAAATAATTCTCTCGCATTTGATAGGACGAAAACAGCTACGATACTAAGGTATTCCTTCCTCCTGATCCCTATTTTTTCGTTGTTCGTGCTGTTCAGGTCTATCGGTCGTCAGTCATCCGGTCTTTTAATAAGACTGGTTCCATTTTTGGTCATGGCTGTTCTAACTGCATTATTTGTGTTTGGTTCTACCCGCATGACAAATGGCGAAGAACTCAGAACAGAGATCTTTCAGATCCTCTCTTTTGGATTTTATATCTGTGCGATCGGATCATTCCTGCTGATCTTCTTAGCCGGAGACTGAGGTTTTTTCATTGAATCAAACCGTTATTATTCCTGGTCAAGAACCCCGGAGAGCATTCGGCTTGCTGTCGGATATGAAATATCTTTGCCAGATGTTTAGATGCTTTGCCCTGACTGCATGCCTCATAGTATCCTTTCAGGGCCTGGCACAATCCTCGCTGAAAGATAGCAGCGGGATCCTTGCCGGTAATGTGATGGATGACAAGAAAAAAGCATTGGAAGGAGCTTCTGTCGAACTGATCCCATTTTCCGACAGTTCAAAAAAACGATCTGCACTTTCCGACAAAGACGGGGCATTTTCCATTCCTAATATCTCTTTTGGATATTTCAAGCTGCGCATAAGTTATGTGGGCATGCAAACACTGATGATCGATAGCATCCATTTCAGGGAGGAAAGGAATGATTTTAATTTCGGCGATATCACCCTCAAAATAAAGACGGATCAAAGCCTGGATGAAGTGATCGTCTATGCTGAAAAGCCGCTTGTTCAATCCAAAGAAGGAAACATCACATTCAATGTAGCAGAATCTGCACTTGCCGCAGGAAGCAATGCCAGTGAATTACTGACGAATGTGCCCCTGGTCACCAAGGATGCCAACGGTAAAATCTTAGTGAGGGGGAAAGAACCTAAAATTCTTATTGACGACAAACCCGTTGAACTGAATCTTCAGCAAGTGCAGGACCTGCTGGAATCCTTACCCGGCAGTTCGATTGAAAAGATCGAAGTCATGACCAACCCCCCACCGCAATATGCCAATGAGCAGGGTGGAGTGATCAATATCGTTACACGGAAAGGGAAAGTAGGTCGCAGTGGCAGGATCGGGATCTCCGCCGGAACCCGCGGTGAAGTGAGCATCAATGGTAATTACAATTACAGGAAGCTGGGATTTTCATTGAACATCAACGCCGGTGTAGGGTACAATCATTTTTCGGGTAATGGCAACTCCACACGCAATAATTTCTATACGGATTCTTCTAACTTTTTCAATACAAAGAACGATTACGTCAACAAAAACCTTCGTCCCAATTTCCGGATGAATATCGATTATGACCTGGATAAATCCCGCTCCCTGAATTTTGTTTTACAATACAACGAAAATGATTTTCTCAACAATAGCAATACCGAATACACGAATATTAATCGCTTCGGGGATATTTATAAACTCAGTGAGCGACAGATTAGAAGTGAAGGAGACAACTATAATCCTAACGCAAATATTACCTACACCCAAAAAGGAAGGGTGCCGGGGGAACAATTGAAGATCATCCTGGGAGGCAATCTTTCCCTGAGCAAGAACCAGCGGGATTTTTACCAGCAATATTTTAACCCGGATCATAGTCCCAACGGTCTCGATTCAACCCAAAAACAATTTACTGATAACCGAAGCAATGGCTATTCGGCCAGGTTGAATTATGACCGGCCGTTGGAAAACAAAAAGACATTCTTTTCTGTTGGTGGATATTATAACCGAAGCAACAGCCATATCATCACGGATGCCAGTTTCCTGAAAAGACCGGAAGAGGTATTTATCAGGTCATCTGCCTTAAGCAATGATTTCCGTTTTCATC
>DATINK010000420.1:0-7778 GCA_035474355.1 Chitinophagaceae bacterium
AGAGGATTCGCTCCCTTATAAAAAGCAATCCGCAAATTGTCGTTTGGGTTTCCTGGTATAAAAAAAGCGCAGGCATACCCACAGATATTACGGAAGATGTTATTCGTAACTATGCGCTGAAAAATGACCTGGTGGACGTGAAAGTCTGTGCGGTATCCGATATATGGAGCGGATTAAAACTGGTCGTCCCACTCGCTAAACGCAAGTAACTTTGTCCCTCATCAATGACAGCAGTTAGCTGTTTGCCATGCACCCAAGAGATATTCTTATCCGGGATCATACATATGTATTGCCCGATTCCCGAATTGCGGCTTATCCCCTTCCTTCCCGGGATGATTCAAAGTTGCTGATCTATAATAATGGAGTAATCAGTGAAGACAGTTATCACTACCTGGATAATCACCTGCCCGCGGGGTCTTTGCTAGTATTCAATGACAGTCGTGTGGTCGCCGCCAGGATATTATTCACAAAGCCGACGGGGGGAACAATTGAAATATTTTGTCTTGAGCCAGCAGAATTATTTTCAGATTCAGTCCACGGTTTTAACCGTGGGTTCAATGAAACAGGATCTGTTTATTGGCAATGCCTGATCGGGGGTGCTTCCAAATGGCCAAAAGGGGAGACATTAAAAACCAGGTTCGAACAGGATGCCAATATTCTTGAATTAGAAGCCCGGTTTATCGAAGCCAGGAGTGATTGCTTTATCATCTCTCTTTCATGGTCGCAACCCAATCTCCGTTTTTCGGAGATCCTTTCCATTGCCGGCAGGGTACCTCTTCCACCCTATATTAAAAGAGACCCGGATAAGTCAGATAAAGAACGTTATCAAACTGTTTATGCTAAACAGGAAGGATCAGTAGCCGCACCTACTGCAGGGTTACATTTTACAAATGAGCTTTTCAAAAAACTGGAGTCTAAAAAAATCAGGAAAGCATTTGTCACGCTGCATGTGGGTGCGGGAACATTTAAACCGGTATCTGCTGAAAAAATAGGTGGCCATTCCATGCATGCCGAGACGATCCATTTTTCGAAATCCGCGCTACAGTCAATGATTGCGTCGTTAGAAGATAAGATCGTCTGTGTAGGCACCACCTCCCTGCGGACATTGGAAAGCATGTATTGGCTGGGCGTTAGAATTATGGAAGATCCTGTTTGCGATGAAAAAGATCTTTGGGTCTCTCAATGGGAAGTCTATGACCAGGTTGAAAAAAATATCCCGGTAAAAGAATCTTTTACAGCATTGCTAAACTGGATGAATGAACATGAGCTTGAACAGTTGGTGACACGCACCAGCCTCCTGGTCGCACCCGGTTACAAATTCCGTGCGACCCATGGATTAATCACCAACTTTCACCAGCCGCAATCCACCTTGTTATTGCTGGTCGCCGCTTTTATCGGGGATGATTGGAGAAAAGTCTATGACTATGCGCTGAAAAATGATTTTCGCTTTTTGAGCTATGGGGATGGGTGTTTGCTTTGGTTGGCCCCCATCCCCTAAAGGGGAGTATCGAAATATATAAAAACTTCTATCACTATCAGTTATCAGTTTTCAACTATCAGTTGTTATCTATCCTCTTTCTTTAATGGTAATTCGATAATAAACGTACTTCCTTTTCCCAATGTACTCTCAGCTTTGATAAACCCGCCATGCGCTTCTACCATGGTCTCTACATAGCTAAGTCCAAGTCCAAACCCTTTTACATTGTGGATATTGCCTGTATGGGCGCGGTAAAATCTTTCAAATATTCTTTTCAGGGTTTCCTTTGTCATCCCGATACCGTTGTCCTCGATACGAATGGTAAAATATTTTACAGTGGATTGTGTCGTGAGACGGATCATGGGCGGTACACCTTCTCTTGCATATTTCACCGCATTATCCACGAGGTTATTGATCAGGTTGGAAAAATGTACTTCATCTGCGTCGACCAGGTCATTGCCGGCATCCATCGCCAGGTCGATCCTGCCTTTTTTCTCTTCCAGCTGCAGCGTGAAATTATCCACTACGTCTTTAATGATCTCGTGAATATGTACGGGCTTGAGATTGACCTCCGCTTCCTGCTTTTCCAATTGTGACGCTTTCAATATCGTTTCTACCTGGCGGTTCATCCGTTGATTCTCCTCCTTGATGATCGTACTGAAATAACTCATCCTGTCACGGTCCTGCAACACTTTTTCATTCCGCATGGCATCCACCGCGAGGGAGATAGTAGCGATCGGTGTTTTGAATTCATGCGTCATGTTATTGATGAAATCGTTCTTGATCTCTCCCAATTTCTTTTGTCGCAGCATCGTGCGGACAGTGAGATAAAACGCCGAGATGATGATAAAGGTGAAAAAAATGGCCATGGCAAAACGCCAGCGCAGAGATTGAATGGCAAAACTTTTCCAGTTCAATGCCACCACCGTAAGCGTTTCATCCATCGCTATATTTTCGGCAGCTGACCCGCTGGGTGTGATCAGTATATAGCCACGGGAATAATTATGGGTGGTGTCGTCGTACTCTTTTTCATAATTGGCAGATTCCCTTTCCGTCACGCCGATCAGGTTGGTTCGTGGGTTCACGATCGCCAATGCGAATTCAAAATTCATTTTCTCCAGTCCCATGGAATTAAATGCCGCCCGTATCTTCTGGTTCAATTGTTCGGGTGTAAACCGGCGACCGATCGTCTGGGGTCTTAAAAAATCAAGTGTATAATCATCGGGAAACATATTCCCTGAAGAGGGTGCGCGGCTAGGGAATGTAATGGTCCCTTTATATTGTGCAAGATCGGACCCCACAATATTTACTGCTTCATCTACTTTTTCTTTGATCTGTTCCTGGCGAAGCAGGACCATGTTTCTCAGCCACGACAATTGCAGCACGATGATGCCCACGAGCGAAAGTCCGATCAGTATGGTGATAATGGTAAATATCCGTTTCACTGGCCTTATTCTTGTTGCGCCGTAAGATACTACATCACGCAAAACAAATGGAGTCCGGGATCTTTGCTTCGCAAAGACTCCCCTGGCTGGAATGGATTGATCAGTTAGCATTATGCAGTCTCTCAAAAATACTATGCCATTTCTCCCCGGCTTAACGATAAGCCAGTGAATGAACATATTTTAACGAGGATTTAAATGAAAAATCGATTGCGCTGCCCTTTTTGACAAATTTTAGGAAAAAGATTTTTCATGCTAACTTGAAATATGGTTGACCCCGGACCCGGCATATTGCTGATCGCGGATCCATTCCTGAAGGATCCGAATTTCCTGAGAACAGTCGTTTTCTTATGTGAACATAAGGAAGAGGGAAGTTTTGGTTTTGTTTTGAACAGGAAATACCAAAATACACTGGATGAACTCGTACCTGAATTGGAAGGACATCCTATCCCTGTTTATTATGGCGGACCCGTTCAAAAAGACACCATCCATTTTCTTCATCAATACCCGGCAGAGATCCCCGGAGGACAGGAAGTGATGAAAGGCGTATACTGGGGCGGCGATTTCGATATCGTGGTAAACATGCTCCGGAATGATTTGATCGATCCCAATAAGATCCGTTTCTATATTGGTTATTCAGGCTGGAGTACGGGACAACTATTGGAAGAAATGAATGAAAAAACCTGGCTGACTGTTGAAGCAACCCGGAAACTGATCTTCCACCTGCGGGATGAAGAGATCTGGAAAGATTCGCTTCGATTACTGGGTGGTGATTATGAGATCATGGTGAATTTTCCTATCGATCCGCAGTTGAATTAGATGATAACTGATAAAATAAAACCCACGGTTTCAACCGTGGGTTCAGGGCAAACGAATGAGTTCTTAATTCCCATGGTTAAAACCATGGGCTTTATTTTATAATTTATTCTACGGGAACAGCCCCTTCTACAAGAACAGTTACTTTATTATTCAGCACCTCTACAAATCCACCCTGTATATCAAAGTACACAACGTGATCCTGTTTATCTTTTAAGACTTTTAACCGACCGGCTTTCAAAGCGCTTACCAGTGGAGCATGTTTTTCAAGCACTTCAAAACTGCCGCTGATCCCCGGCATTTGCACACCATAGACCTCGCCGCTATACAACTTCTTTTCTGGAGTGAGAATTTCTAAATTCATGTTGAATTATCCTTGAGCTTGCTGGATCATCTTCTTTCCTTTCTCAATCGCGTCATCAATGGTTCCTACGAGGTTAAAGGCGGCTTCGGGATATTCATCCACTTCACCATCCATGATCATATTAAAACCACGGATCGTTTCTTCGATGGGAACCAATACACCTTTCAATCCTGTGAAAGCTTCCGCGACATGGAAGGGCTGGCTGAGGAATCGTTGTACACGACGCGCTCTTGATACGGTCAGTTTATCATCTTCACTCAATTCATCCATACCCAGGATCGCAATGATATCCTGCAATTCCTTATAACGCTGAAGGATCAGTTTCACCCTGTTCGCGCAATTATAATGTACATCGCCCACGATCTTCGGTGTGAGGATCCGAGAGGTTGAATCCAGGGGATCCACGGCAGGATAAATACCTAAGTCGGCGATCTTACGACTTAATACAGTCGTTGCATCAAGGTGGGCAAAAGTCGTTGCCGGTGCCGGATCGGTCAGGTCATCTGCCGGTACATATACGGCTTGCACAGAAGTGATAGAACCATTGCGTGTTGATGTAATGCGTTCCTGCATCAAACCCATCTCGGTGGCAAGTGTAGGCTGATAACCTACTGCGGAGGGCATCCGTCCGAGCAGGGCCGATACTTCCGAACCTGCTTGTGTGAACCGGAAGATATTATCCACGAAGAAAAGGATGTCGCGCCCCTTACCCTGGCCATCTCCGTCGCGGTAATATTCTGCAACGGTCAACCCCGACAACGCAACTCTTGCACGGGCTCCGGGGGGTTCATTCATTTGTCCGAAAACAAAAGTGGCTTTTGAATCAGCCAGTTCTTTCATATCTACTTTGCTGAGATCCCATCCGCCCTGTTCCATACTATGCTTAAAATCCTTACCATATCTCATGATATCGGCTTCGATCATTTCACGCATCAGGTCATTTCCTTCCCTTGTACGTTCTCCGACACCTGCGAATACAGATACACCTGCATAGGCTTTCGCGATATTGTTAATCAGCTCCTGGATCAATACAGTTTTACCCACGCCTGCTCCTCCAAACAATCCGATCTTACCTCCTTTCGAATAGGGCTCAATCAGGTCAATGACTTTGATACCCGTAAATAATATTTCAGATGCCGTACTCAGGTTTTCAAACATGGGCGGCTTGCTGTGAATGGGCCTTGCACCTTTCTTTGACACGGCAGGTAATCCATCGATCGGATCACCCGTAACATTGAATAGTCTTCCTTTGATCGCTTCACCTACGGGCATGGCGATGGCAATGCCGGTATCCACTACTTCGGTTCCCCGAACCAAACCTTCCGTGCCATCCATGGCGATACAGCGGACGCTGTCTTCACCGAGGTGTTGTTGTACTTCCAGGACCAGGGTTTCACCATTTTCCCGTTTGAGTTCAAGTGCACTATAGATTTCAGGTAACTGACCATCAAACTGGACGTCGATCACGGCCCCGATGACTTGTTTTACTTTACCGACAATAGCCATATAAGGAGTTTAAAAAGAGGATTTTTTACAGGCCGCAAAGGTAAGGGCAGGAAGGATTATATTTGGAATAAATCACGACTTTTTATTTTCCTGCAAGCTATGAACAAAAGACCTGTGATACTCTTTGTTTTATACTTTGCCGGGTTATCTGCAGTTGCCCAGCCCAGGCAACGCGTGGATAGTTTATTTCATGTTACTACTGCTGCCGTTCCCGTTGCCGAAAAGATCAAAGCTTATGGAACCCTTGCTGAATTGTATTATGTCTACCAGAATGATGATGCAGGTGACAGTATGTTGCAAAGACAACTCAGGCTCGCGGAGCTTTCAGGGAACAAAGAACTGATACTCCCGGTATTATTTGGGGATGCGATCACGAATGTCAACAAATGGAGAAGTACCGAAACATTTAATAAAGCGCTGGAGTTCTTTAAAAAAGGACTCGAGTATTCTAAAGCCATTAGCCGGGAAGATTATCTCGCATTGGCGTATGTCCGCCTGGCAACCTTTTACAGGATCAGCGGAAAATTGGAGGATGCATTTTACAATGCCAATACAGCTTTTACTTCCTCATTGAATATTGACAATGATTCCATCAAGATCATTACCGCCATTGAACTGGGAGATACTTACCAGGCAAGGGGTGAATCTTTATTAGCCTACAAAGCCTATATCAATGCATTTGACAGGGCAGTTGGCATTTCGAATTCCGTTTTACAATCAGAAGTGTATCATCGTTATTCCACGCTTTACCGCGCATTAGGAAACAAAGAGCAGTCTATCGAAAACCTGATGAAAAGCCTGGAGCTGAATGAAAAAAACCACAATGATGAGGCGTTGATCAAAGATAATATTGACCTCGCGAAATATACTGATGAACTTGAATATATTCAAAGGGCACTTGCCAAATCTGAATCTTTACGTCTTGATAAATATATACTGGCTTCGAAAAGACTGATGTATGGGTATTATTCTTATGTCGTAGGTAATAGCGACAGCACGATCAATTATATCAATACCAATACAGACCTCAAAGAAACATTTTTGAATTCGGGTGAAGAGAAATATTTCTGGAGCCTGGGCTCGGTTTACCATTATGGAGCCAAACCAGGATCGCCCGACTACTTTTCTAAACTTGATTCTGCGATCAGCTATTTTAAAAAGGCCGAACCCGGTTTTGAAAAGAATTTTGATGCCAAGACCTGCCAGGCACTATATGAAGAAATGGGGGAATGTTATGAACTGAAAGGTCAAACTGTACTATCGATACAATATTATGATAAAGCTTATTCCCTGTTAGGCGAGTTGAAAGACCCCAAGAAAGAATCTTTCTATGACCGTTCCCTCAGTGGACTGTATGAACAACTGGGAGATTATAAAAAAGCATTTACCTATTCCAAAAAAGCTGACCAGCTGAAAGACAGTCTCCAAAAGCTTTCCAACCAACGTGACATTGCGATGGTGGAAGTGAGTAACGAGAAAAAGAATCATGAAAAGCAACTGGAACTCATCGCCCAAAAGAAAATAACAAAGCGTAATCTTCAATACATGGGGATCACCATAGCGATCACGATGATATTCGTTATGCTGATCGTCATCGGGATGTTTCCGATCTCACCCCTTACCATTAAGATCCTGGGTTATTTTGCATTTATCTCCCTGTTTGAATTCATTGTCCTGCTGCTGGATAATTTCCTGCATGATATCGCACATGGCGAGCCCCTGAAGATCTGGCTGATGAAGATCTTTTTGATTGCATTACTCGTTCCCTTCCAGCATTATTTAGAAAAAGGATTACTGAATTTCATTCATTCCAAAAAGCTTCATCGGGTCCGCAAGAAGTTATCCATTAAAAAATGGTGGCCCAGCTGGAAAAAATCAACGGCAGCCACCATTGATAAAGTGGAAGAAGATACGGCCGTGTTATAGATCAGATACCTCTCCTTCGATATCACAATTATTTGGCGGGGGACATAAACTGGGGTCCGGCTGACCGGGCCTCATACTTTTTATCGGTCTTCGCATATCAAAATAAGTATAGGTTGTGTCTTTCTTATTTACATTCATTAATTGAAGTACCATGGTGATAGTATTCCTGTATTCCACAGGTTCGGAATCCAGGTAGGCTGCCAGCATCAACCTGGCCCTGATCGTTTTCTTGTCCTTCAACATCCAC
>DATINK010000421.1:0-6699 GCA_035474355.1 Chitinophagaceae bacterium
AGTATCTCCTGCAGTCGTTGCATCTCCAAAATTCCAGCTCCATGTATCCACCACTCCATATACCGTACTCGTTGCATCCGTAAACCTTACCGGATTGGTTACGCAAATACCGATGGAATTAAAGGCCGGGAAAAAACCGGGATAAACTTTAACGATCGCTGTGGTGGAATCTGAACATTGCTGGTTGCGATTGGTAACCAGTTTGATCGTGTATGCGCCTGTATCCGGATATGTAAAAGTAGGAATGGCAAGATTCGATGTATCTGCATTCGTAACAGGGACACCAAAATCCCAGAAATATGAATTGATAAGCGGACTCGTGCTTAAATTTTGAAAAGTCATGGTGAATCCATCGCAGGTGATGTACTGGGGATTTAATAAAGCTCTTGCTACATCGCAATCTCCCACTTTGATCTGGAGGTCCTTCCGTTGGGTGGCAATGACCACACCATTCCTGGTTTCTGTAACGCAAACGGTAACAACATAAATACCGGCATCCGGGGCAATTCCAGTGATCAATCCGGTAGTAGGGTCTAGAGAGACAGTATTTCCAAGAGGTTGGGATCCACTAAATGGCGATGCATAGGGAACAACAAAATAAGGAGGCGCAGCGGGTGGATTGGGTGCGGGTTGCGTTGTACTATTTCCCCCAATAAAGGCATCACAAAATGAATAAGAGAGCCGATCGCCATCTGCATCCTGCGCAGCAAAACTATAAGAGAACTGATTGTGTGCACAAACGATGACAGTATCTGCACCTACGAATTGTGCGCTATTGTTCTGAGGTGCTGTAGACAGGCTACTGTTTCCTGGAATTTCCGCTGAATAAGTTGTTCCTACACTTACAGAATTAGCAAGATTGTTTATGCCGGCGATCCTGCAACATCGCTGGTAAGCAATAATGTAGCCGTTTGGGGAATCCGGAAGGATCAAATCGAATTCATAATATCCAACATCATAATAAACTACCGGTGGATTATTGATACATGGACTCGGAGATGTCAATTGTAATTGAACCTCCCTGGTTTTAACAATATTGCCATTCCAGATCATTGCCCCGGTTATCCTGTCAAAAACTGCAAGAGCTGCAGTAGGATCAAGCATGGCGCCAGTAGAAAAATGATCCCGGAAAAGCTTAAGGGTTACATGATATTGATAGCCCGAACCGCTAGGGCCAACATAAGTATAATATACCTCTCCACCTGTAATGTGGTTAGCAAATGAGGGTGATGCCAGGAGAAAAACAGACAGTATCAGGAGCGAAAAGCGTTTCATTGATCGGATTATCGTTGGTCGCTGTTCATTCAGACTTCAAAAAATCCTCCAGGATACTGTTGGATCTGTTAGGCTCTTCCAGCATACCCATATGGCCTGAATTTGAGAGTATATAAATGTACGATTTTCCGGGCATATATGACTGGTTCAGGAGGTCCTCCATCGCTACGGCTGTATCCTTTTCCCCGATGATAAAAAGCACGGGTAACCCGGTGTTTTTCAATACTGTTCTGCGGTCCGGACGATTGATCATCGCTTCGTAATAGTAGACAAGCGTATCCAGGGAAATGTTGCGCATGGACTGAAGCCGCTGACCCACAAATTCGGGGTGCTGATCCCGGAAAAGCTGGTTATAAAGATTGGGGACCATGGTCTCCAGGAATTTGAAGGGGCCATGTTTTCGCATGAATGTGATCCCTTTGCGCCGCATTTTTTTCCTTTCTTCCGTATCAGGTGCAGCTGAGGAATGGAACAACCCAAAGCGTTTCAGGTGATGCCCGAATTTTTCCGCAAAAGCAAGGGTGATATGTCCGCCCATGCTGTGACCGATGACTGACGTTTTCGCCCCTTCTTTGCCCCCATCCCCTAAAGGGGAGTCTTTTTTCTGTGCATCAAGAATTGCTTTGATAACATCCGCCATTCCTTCAATACTCATATCCTCAACCAATTCAGATTCTCCGGAACCGGGAAGATCAGGTATGATCAATAAAAAATCTTTTTGAAGAAATTCAATTTGCTGATCCCATACATCGCTTGTTTCACCGAAACCATGTATTAAAATGACGGGTTGGCCTTTGCCATGCACATGGTAGCAAATGCGATGACCATTGTAAGAAACTTCTTTATTCATTCTTCACCCGTAAGGCAGGGAATTTTTTATGGAAGAATTTTTTCATGACCCAGCTGATCAGCAATAATGCAAGTAAAAGAATACTTACAACTGATACGGCCCTGGATAAGATGTCTCCATGTCTTGAGAAAAATGTCAGGCGCGTTTCAATAGGTATGGCCAATTTTATGGAAGTAGCTGTATCCCAGGGTTGGGGTAATATGATATTTCCCAACGGGTCTATAAAACAACTGATGCCGGTATTGGCGCTTCTTGCCACCCATCTCCTGTTTTCAATGGCACGGAGTCTTGCATAGTTCACGTGTTGCTTATAACCGGGTGTATTGCCCCACCAGCCATCGTTGGTGATGATCGTTAATATATTGGCTCCCTTACGTACGTATTCAGTGAGATAATCGCTGTAAATACTTTCATAACAAATGATCGGCGCTGCTTTGAAATGTTCATGCCAGTCGGTAAAGACTTTTCTTTCATTATCCCGCCCGAGCGTACCGCTGATGCCCCCGAAATTCTCAAACCATTTTCCCATCCATTTCAGAAAGGAGGGAAGTGTTTCAACGCCGGGGACCAATTTTGCTTTGTGATAGAAGTTCACATTTGTATCTGCATCTGCGAATGCCGCGGTGTTGAAAAAATCATAATAGATACCTGATACGGGATCATGCCTCGCCGTTTTGCTGGCATTTTTCTTATCTCTCCCGTATGTTTTATAACTATCGATCCCTGTGAGCAGGCTGATGCTGGGATGACGGCTGAGGAACGACCATACCGGGTTATAGAAATAATTGGTTTTTATCTCCGGCTCCAGGGCCTGCGCAGGTATCGCTGTTTCGGGCCAGATAACAAGTGTAGTGTTCGGGTCGATCTGTTTTTCAGATAATACGATCAGCTTTTGCACCTGGGATTCTATAGAACCGGTGAATTTTTCTTTATACGGATCGATATTGGGCTGTACCACCACTACATTATTCCTGGCGCCCGGAATGCTTGCCTCCACCAATTTCTTTTCGCGGCTCAACATGATCCGCGAACCCAGTATCGGCAAGGCCAATAATAAAATCCAGGATAAAAAAGAGATATAATAGGCTTTTGATCTCCCGTTTTTTTTGAATTCTACAAAAAGCGAGTATGCCAGGACGTTACTAAGCAAGATCCAGAGACTGCCACCTGTGGTACCCGTCATTTCATACCATTGCACCCATTCGGGGTGTGTGGCAAATCCATTACCCAGTGTCAGCCAGGGCCAGCTGAGTTCCCAGTTGTGATGAATATATTCAAATGTCAGCCAGAAGACGATCAATGAACCATACCCGATCCAGGAGCCGAATTTTCTTTTCACAATATGCATCAGTAGCCAGGGCAGGCACATGACCAGGCTATTGCAGAGAAATGCGCCGATAGCACCCGGAAGCGATGCGTTGGCGACCCACCAGGTTACCAGTACATTCCAGATCACCATGTGTATATAGGCGAGGCCGAATAATTTTCTCCCGCTTTTCACCCGGTCCTCGATCCATAACAAGGGTATCCAGGCGACGAATAATAATAAATTCAGTGGCGACATGGGCCAGGCGGCCCATAACAATAATCCCCCGCCCATCGCAGCAAAAAGTAAAGAGAATCGTTTCAGAAAGATGATTTATATGTAAATGTACTGGCTAATTTGTTAATGCTTTTTATGGAAAAATAATTTTCCCCCATCTCAATAAAAAGTATAGCCATGAAATCCAGCCACATGCTCACTGCGAGCCTGAATGACATTGTATTCGCCAACCGTAACAAAGATTACGGCGCCTACGAGTTAAGATTGCATTACCCGCTGCGGATCTTCAAAGCCACCCTGGCGACAGGGGTCATCATCCTTTTTATGTTTGCAGGTTCATTGCTTGCCAGGTCAGTTGTACATAGAACAAAACCAAAAGCAGAAAAAGATGGTATTCATTTAACTGAAGTTGTGGAGAAACACGAAGAGGTGATCATCAAACAGGAAAAGAAAATTGTACCCGTACAAACTATCAAGTTCACAACGCTAAAGATCGTTAAAGAGGAAGATTATCATGAACCCCCTCCCGACCAGGATGCACTTGCTGAATCCAGGATCGACCTGGTATCGCATGAAGGTGAGAAGGATAATCAAATTGCGGGTGAAACGCTTGTTGATATTACAGGAGTAATAGAAGGGAAAAAAGAAACCGAGCCTGCCGGGCCTTTTGAAAAAGTAGAGATCGAAGCAAAATTCCCGGGTAACTGGAAAAATTTCCTGGAAAGAAACCTGGACGCTGATGTACCGATCCGGAATTCGGCTCCGGAAGGCAGGTATACGGTAGAGATAAAATTTGTAGTCGACCTGGATGGGTCCGTCAGTAATATTACTCCGCTCACACAAATCGGATACGGAATGGAGCAGGAAGCGGTCAGGGTATTAAAGAAAGCATCCAAATGGGAACCTGCAATTCAGAATGGAAATAAAGTGAAAGCATACAGGATACAAAGGATCATTTTCGAAGTATTGGCCGATAGTTAATTGCTTTTTTAAGTCCTTCGTATGTAAAGTCACTTCCTGCTATAATTCGGTGCTTCCTTTGTGATCTCGATATCGTGCGCGTGGCTTTCCCGCATCCCGGCCTGCGTAATGCGGACAAAAGTTGCTTTTTGGAGTTCGCTGATAGATGCCGCTCCGCAATAACCCATACCGGCTCTTAAACCCCCTGTAAACTGGTAAACCACTTCTTTCAGGTAACCTTTATATGCTACTCTTCCTTCAATTCCTTCGGGAACAAATTTATTGAGCCCGTCTTCCACGTCCTGGAAATACCGGTCACTGCTACCGGTAGCCATGGCGCCTAATGATCCCATTCCGCGGTATTCTTTGAATTTTCTTCCTTCATAGATGATGGTCTCACCCGGACTTTCTTCCGTTCCTGCGAAAATGCTTCCCATCATCACGCAATCAGCGCCGGCCGCTAATGCTTTCACCATGTCGCCCGTATAACGGATGCCTCCATCAGCGATAATGGGAATACCTCTTTGTTTCAATACGGATGCCGCTTCCATCACAGCAGTGAGTTGGGGTACGCCCGCACCTGCAACGATCCGGGTTGTACAGATCGAGCCGGGCCCGATACCCACTTTCACGGCATCCGCGCCTGCATCTGCCAATGCCTTTGCGCCTTCTGCCGTACCCACATTCCCCGCAATCACATTCATGTTTTTAAAATTCTTTTTTACTTCGATCAATGCGCGAATGACGCCCTTGCTGTGCCCATGCGCGCTATCCAGTGCGATCACATCCACGCCTACATTTTGTAAAGCGGCCACGCGATCAAGAAAATCTTTTGTGATACCCACACCCGCGCCGACCAATAACCTGCCAAAGGAATCTTTCACCGCATTGGGATGGCTTTTTAATTTCAGGATATCACTGTAAGTGAAAAGCCCGGTCAGCTTTCCCTGTTTATTGACGATCGGAAGTTTTTCAACTTTTGTTTTCTTAAATAACTGTTCGGCTTTTTTGAGATCGGTCCCTTCGGGTGCCGTATACAGGTCTTTACTGGTCATGACCTCCTTCACCTTTCGCCTGGGATCATCTTCGAATCTTAAATCACGATTGGTTAGAATGCCGATCAGTTTTCTTTGCTTATCTATAATGGGTATGCCCCCGATCTTATTTTCACGCATCAGTTTTAATGCCTGGCCGATGGTAGCGTCGCCGGTCAATGTAATTGGATCCAGGATGAGGCCGCTTTCACTTCTTTTTACTTTTCTCACTTGTTCGGCTTGCTGGTCGATCGTCATGTTCTTATGTAAAATGCCGAGGCCTCCTTCCCTTGCTAACGCGATCGCAAGATTAGCTTCTGTAACAGTATCCATGGCAGCGGAGAGAAGGGGAACATTCAGGGAAATATTCCGGGTAAGCCGGGAGCGAATATCCACGTCGCGCGGGAGTACCTGGCTATAGCCGGGCATCAATAATACATCGTCGAAGGTCAGACCTTCCATTAAAGATTTTCCGGAATCGCTTTGGGAATTGAGCTTGCGGGGAGAATTTCTTGTTGCCATGGGCAAAGATAGTTGGCTACCCAAATATGCCCCAAATAAAATTGTAAACCCTGTGAAATACAGTAACGCAGAGCTCGCAGAGATTTCGCAGAGAACGCAGAGAGTTTATAGCTGTATGAGTATCTCTGCGTACCCCGCGGTTCTCCGCGTTACTGTATTTTTTTAGTAGAGTTTGTACATCTTCCCGGGTAAAGAAACGATCACTGATTGCAATTCCAGGCTGAGTAAGGCAGCAGCTATCGTACTACTGCTTAATCCACTCTTGAAATTCAAATCATCTATATGAACCGTTTCACTTTCCCGAAGTATATCGATGACCAGCCTTTCATCGGGGCTCAACTCAATAAATAATTCTCTTTGTTTTTTTGGAGACAATTTTTTTTCTTCCCAATTCAGCATTTCAATGAGTTCTTTTGCATCGGAGAGCAGGATGGCTTTATTATTCCGGATGAGTTCGTTACAACCCGCGCTTTTCGGATCGGATAATTTTCCGGGGATGGCAAATACATCTTTAT
>DATINK010000422.1:0-5378 GCA_035474355.1 Chitinophagaceae bacterium
TCCGCCATTCCAAGCCATCCGGAACTGATCGTCCAGTTTCCCGGTATTACCAGCCTACGGGCATTCTGTATTGTTCCGTTAGTATTCAGGTTCCAGACTGCTTCAGCCGAGTTCAGATCAGCAAAGTTGTCTGTTAAAAACGCATACACCTGGTAACCTGAATTGGTCTTAATAATTTTATTGAACCATGTACTCCTTCCATCTCCATCATACCCATTTACCGACTGAATGGCACCATTGGTCTTATCCAATTTCATTAAGTAGCTGTCATAAAAGGATCCGCCCTGGTAAAATCCCACGACAACGATCGATCCGCCGTCTTCTATCAAACTGGTTATCTGGTCAGAGCCAGAAATTCCATATTGCTTGCTCCATGTCGCATTTCCCAGGTTATCTGTTCT
This sequence comes from Chitinophagaceae bacterium, assembly GCA_035474355.1. Taxonomy (GTDB): domain Bacteria; phylum Bacteroidota; class Bacteroidia; order Chitinophagales; family Chitinophagaceae; genus DATINK01. The sequence goes on from DATINK010000422.1 coordinate 402, forward strand.
TATCACAAAGCCTTCCGCTGTTCCGGCGGCATACTTGTGAGAGCCGCAAAGTGCATAGCCGCCATCTGACATTTGTATTACATCATGGGCAATTTCCCCATTTACGTTTCCATCTCCGTACTTTTTAGACCATTGTACATTGCCTGCTGCATCTATTTTAACCAGCCAGGCATCCCCGGCTGTATTCCCGTAAGACTTAGTTACCCCGCAGATAATAAATCCATCATCGCTGGTGCGTTTGATCCTGGAAAAATATTCATATCCAGTACCCCCTATTGCTTTGCTCCATACCGTATTCCCTTTCTTATTTACTTTCATCACCAGGCCATCATAATCGCCATTTCCAAAACTATTGGTCCAGCCTGAGATTACGTAACCACTGTCCGCAGCCAGCGCCATTTCATAGCCTACGTCATCTGCTACGCCTGTATAAATTTTTTGAAAAAGAGGGGTGCCAGATTGGCACGTAGTGTCTATTGGTATAACAGGTAGTGGGAATTGACAATAGTAACAGGCTGTCGTAGATACAGGGGTAACATTCACTACCCCAATAGTTATTGCAGGGTTGTTGATCGTCACGTTACCCAACGCAACTACGTTTGGCACAGGGGTAGTAGTAGTTATCGTGCTTACAGTAAGATCGCTTGTATTAGCACCTGAACAAGGCCCCGCATTTCCTGAACTGTCCACACGAAGCATATATACGTCATTATTATCGGGAGTCGATCCTGTGCTGTTGTTATACCCTACTGCGGCATAGCCTCCAAATTCACCTGCCCCCACTACATTATTAATCACTTGCTTTCCTGATCTTGAAAATTTCTTAGACCAGTCAAGAGTACCGCTACTATTCACCTTGCAGAATACTAAATCAGAGCCTGCAGTATTTTCACCGTTTACGCTAATGAAACCACCATCTGGCTGACCAAGCCATCCGTAACTTATCGACCAGTTTCCTGGTACCAACAGTTTACGCGCATTCAGAACTGTTCCATTTGAATTTAAGTTCCATACGTTAAGCTGTGAATTCAGATCAACATAGCTATCCGTAAGAAGTGAAAACACCTGGTAGCCAGCACTGGTTTTTATTATTTTATTGAACCAGGTGCTGCGCCCTTCTCCATCATATCCATTTATCGATTGTAAAGCTCCATTGGATTTATCTAATTTCATCATATAGCTGTCATAAAATGACCCGCCCTGATAAAATCCAACTACAACAAGGGAACTACCATCTTCCAATAATCCGGCTGCCTGATCGGAACCGGAATTCCCAAATTGTTTGCTCCATAAAACACCTCCTTGGTTATCTACACGGGTAACAAAACTCTCTGCAGTGCCGGGGCCAAACCTGTGTGAACCGCAAAAGGCATATCCACCATCTGACATCTGGATTACGTCATATGCAATTTCACCATTTACATTTCCGTCTCCATATTTTTTTGTCCATTGCAAATTCCCCAATGCATCCAATTTGACAAGCCATGCATCCCCTGCTGTATTTCCATAGGACTTTGTCTGTCCGCAAATAATAAATCCATCATCAGCAGCTTTTCTTACTTTATAAAAATAATCAGCCCCTGTTCCACCCATTGCTTTGCTCCAGACTATAATTCCTTTCTTATTTACTTTCATTACCAGGCCATCGTAATCTCCATTTCCAAAACTATTGGTCCAACCGACAATCACGTACCCACTATCAATGGCTAAGGCCATGTCAAAGGCAACATCTTCTGTACTTCCTGCGTAAGTTTTTTGAAATAAAGAAGCTCCCCCGGTACAACTAGTATCCGAACCTGTAGGCACGGTGCCCGTCTGTGCATGGAGTAGATCTGAAGTTATAAACAGCAGTAAAATAGATATCCATACCCTAACAAGATAAAGGCTTGTTCTCATGTTACTAAATATTAGTATCTAAATATAACTTTAAATTTTCCTCTTGAAAATTAAATTACTATACGAGACTTAAGTGATTGAAATCAATACTTTCAGAAGGGGTTTTAGCTCGGAAATTGAGCTATTTTAAATCAAGTAAACGATGGGGAAATCGCTTGCAAAAAACTAGTGTAAAATTGGTTTTGGTCGTATTTTTTTAAACCACAAGAACAACTGCCGGGTAAAAGCATTGCTATCTATAATTATTGCCACTCTTATGGAAAAACCGTGGATTGAATTTCCATTGGGTGACAATTCCATCAATTTGGCTCTGCACTTTTTAACAAAATCTGTTACTTTATTATTTCCTCTTTCCCTTAACGGGAGCCGGAGCATTCGATGTGACAACCCTTTGCAATGGTAAGTAATAAACGATGAGGAGTATTTATCAAATACTTCACAATAAACCGGATGGGTGTTTTTAATTCGTATTAAATAATCTACATAATGAAGAAAGGATGCCTGTAGCATCATGTCATTAGCCCTGGCAGTTGCACTTTGGTGAAGCCGGAAGTCAAAGCATGTTTTTTGAGAAGTTACCTTATAAGAAATTTCAGTTAAAGATTGCCAAAGCTCAAAATCTGCATATAAGAAGTAAGGGTAGACAGGTATGCCTCCTATTTTTTTATAGTCACTGGCTTTCATCAAAAAGCCAGTCCCCATAATATCTATTGAGTTTGTAAGTATGGTTTGCAAGAATTCCTTCCCATTTTCTATTTCAGCCATTGGCCTGCAGGTTCTTATGGTTGCTCCCTTATCATCAATGTAATTAAAATGAGTTTGATACAGACTTGCGTCGGGATGCTTGTCAATTAAATCGTTCATCACTTCTAAATAATTCGGCTTCAGTATATCATCATGGCCAATCAATGTGATGTACTCACACGTGGGGATCATAGTAACCCTTGCCCAGTTTTCGTCAATGGGCAACAAAGTTTCAGATGGATAGATCGTTATTTTATCACTATGCAATGTTTCGATCCATTCTTTAGTACCATCGTTACTGTAATTATCCAGTACAATTAAATTGAAAAACCCATAGGTTTGGTTCAATATGCTGCTCACACATTGCTTTACAAATTCACCCCCGTTATGTACAGGTAATATGATGCTGATCCTGTTCAATGTTTTTTGAAATATCTCTTTTTCATTTCAATAGCCAGGTCGAACAGGTTAGGGAAATAAGTAGCCAGGTAATATTTAAATCTCCATTTCCGGATATACCGTATTTTGAATATTTTGGAAAATGTCTTATTGAAAGAAGTCAGGCTTTGTTTTGTGGTACGTAAATGTTTTTTTGTCGATATGGCATAACCCACAAAACTCCTCGCCATAAAAGTTTCCATTTTTCTTTTAATGATACCCCAATCTTCCCTACGAGACAACCTGGTTTCAACCCAGTTATAAAATCCTCCCGCTGCGGTATAAAAAACAGCATAGTTGTCATTCATTGTATATCCGTAATTGGTGCCGTGCAGGACCTGGCAACCCAAGGAAGTATTGATAGTCGCAACCCCGGCCAAGGAACAAGTAAGCAATGTGTAACATATATCACCTAAGAATGGCGAGCCATAATTCGGTATCCCCCCAATCTTTAACAAGATCTCCTTTTTAACCACCCCGACAGACCAGAGCATATAATTACTTATTTTCCGGTCGAAGAATAGAACAGGGAATTCAGATGAAGAGTAAGCTTTACTTTCTCCTATCTCCATATCATTGGATAAGCAGGAATTGGTCCCGACATTACGCTTCATTGTTTTTGCTAATGCGGGTGTATTGACGATAATATCGCAGCCTCCATGGTATACGCCATAGCCCGGATATTTTTTGTATAAATCATGTAACGTTTCCAGCATATTATGGTATACCGGGTCGTCATCGGTGATCATTACTATATATTCAGTCTCGGCCCTTTCTATACTTTTATTAAAGCTTTTTATCATCCCAAGGTTCACTCCATTATTATAGTATCGGATCCTGGAATCTCTCAATTCCTGGACCACCGCTTCAGCAGAACCCTCGGGGTCATTATCCGATACAATGATGTGAAAAGCAGGAAATGTCTGATCCAAGATCGACCGGAGTGTTTTTTTTAATAAGCCAGGCCGCTTGTACGTGCTCATGCAGAAGCTGACCCATACTTGTCCGGATTCAATCATGATGCCTGGTATATTACTTTATTCGTTTAAGATAACCTCCTGGTGAGACACTGATCATCAGTTGATGATCCAGGTTTTTATCGACTTCAAAATCTGTACTTGATCGTAAGAATTCCAGCACGGCTGTTTTGGGATTATTCCCCACACTCCAGGGGCGATCCTTGTTCATATCATCGGGGAGATGCTCCACAATGGTATCAAAGATCATCAAATAACTCCCTACTGTGACAAATTTTGCATAAAGCCTGATCTCTTCAAGGACGTGTGCGTGTGTATGATTGGAATCCAGTATCACGAGCACTTTTTCCTTACCCTGAACTTTTTCCCTGACTTTTTCGATGATGCCCGGATCAATGGAAGAGCCCTGGAGCATGCTGATCCGCTTGCTCATTTTATGTGCTTCGATCTCTGCTTTGTTATGCTTCCTGATATCAATATCAATTCCCAGTACTTCCCCCTTCCCGATCAGTTCACATATAGAGGCATGAAAGATCAATGATCCGCCATGAGCGATTCCGGTTTCGATAATAAAATCCGGCTGCACCATATATATGATCTCCTGGATAGCTACAATATCCTGTGGGTATTGAATGATCGGCCTTCCCAACCATGTAAAATTGTAAGAGTACTTAGAACGGATCGAAGCGTCCATGAATTCCAATGCTGCTTTTTTCAAAGCCTCATTTTCGCCCTGGGCCGAAATATTTCCTTCTATCTCTTTATTGAATTTCTCGATTTCGTTCATGATTACAGGTTTAATAGATTCGGATGAACGTTAAATGATGTTATTTGCTTCCTGATCTCATCTATATAATTCTCATTCATGACGAGAATATTTTCAACGGGTTTATTCTTAAGAATCTCAGGTGCAAAGATCGGG
>DATINK010000423.1:0-5008 GCA_035474355.1 Chitinophagaceae bacterium
CCTTATACGACGCAAAGACTATTCTATCGTTCCGATAATGCCACACTCGCGAGATTGGGCGTTCCTGCACACACCATTTCCACTTCCAAAATGGATAACGAACCTAATTACCATAAAGTAACTGATGAAATCGGGACGCTCGACCTGGAAAATATGGCCATGATCATCCGGTCCATTGCCGTCAGCGCAAAATCTATAATAAGCGGGAAGGATACTCCCACGAGGGTGAAACCCGAAGTGCTCACTACTCCGAGATTTTAAATTAAAGATGATAGATTAAAGATTATAGATGAATACAAATCTATCATCTATAATTGTTTTACCGGAATAGAGTGTATAGCATTACTCATTTCTTTGATCAGGGAAGCATCTTTTTCAATGGCATTCCCGACAACGATCACATCGGCGCCGGCCTTACAATTCAGGTAAGCTTTTTCAGGTTGGATGATGCCGCCACCTACGATCAGGGGTGCTTCAATGTTTTCCGCAACGATGCGGATCATGCTTTCTGTGATCGGTCGCCTTGCTCCGCTTCCTGCATCCATATAGATCAGTTTCATACCCAGCATTTCACCCGCCATGGCTGTACACATAGCGATATCATTTTTATCTGCAGGTACGGGTGCGGCATTACTGATATAAGAAACGGTGGTAGGCGCGCCGCCATCCACAACAATATAACCGGTGGGCATGATCTCCAATCCGCTTTGTTTTACAAAAGGAGCGGATACCACGTGTTGCCCGATCAATAGTTCGGGGTTCCTGCCGGAGATAAGAGATAAATAAAGTAAAGCGTCTGCGTAATTACTCACCTGTGATGGACTTCCCGGAAACAAGATGACGGGTATATCACAGGATTGTTTGATATGCTGAACACATTCATCGAGGTGATTAGAGATCACAAGGCTTCCGCCTACAAGTAAATAATCAACCCGTGAAGAAATACATAACTCAATCAGTTCATCCAATGTTGAATTGTCTTCCCCGCGAGACCGGGGCGTCACTTTATCGGGGTCCAGCAATACGGCAAATGATTTTTTGCCCTGCTTTTTCTTTTCCGTGAGAGAATGGTAGATCAATGGTTTCATCCGGTACCTTTTGGGTATTGCAAAAATGCAAAAATTCCCGCTTTTTTAGTTCTTTATTCTCGTGAATATTATACGATTTTCCGGTTTAAACGGGGATAATACGAGTAAATGGAATTTCCCGGAATGAACAGGCGCTTCTTACGTGATGGATAAAAGAAATTCAGGTGCGGGTGATGCCCCGTTTGTTTTTTAATAAACCCTGATCGGCTGTAAACCTTCTCCCCACAGCATTATAAAGGATTCGGGTTTTAAATCACCAATATAATCAGCATACTTGTGCGATGAAATCCTTGTCCCTTATGCGTTTGCTTGCATGCGGTATGGTCAAACCCCCTTTTTAACGTACCTATATTAATTTTCCAAAAATTTTTTCTTACCTAAAATCTTGTCCACTGTGCAGAATTCCCCTGAATCAATACAGGCTTGGATTGCCGGAAAAACAACTGTGTTTATCCACATTATGTTGATATCTCTAGCTATGTATTTCAGGTTCTTAAAAATATTTTCGTCTCTTCCGTTAACATTTACTTAACCCGAGAAATTCTTTTTAGCATGGCAAACAAGAAGCAAACTTCCGCCAAAGGCGGTTTGCAGTTTTCGCGTCGCTTTACCCGGGATGACGTGAACGTGTTCGATCTGTTTGAGTACGATTACCGCACATCGGTGATCCGCAACCCAAGCGGTGAAGTGGTGTTCGAGATGACCAATGTCGAAGTACCCAAACAATGGAGCCAAATTGCAACTGACATCCTTGCACAAAAATATTTCAGGAAAGCAGGCGAACCACAACCAGACGGTACAACCGGAAGGGAAACCTCTGCCAAACAGGTGGCCCATCGTCTTGCCAATTGCTGGCGGGTTTGGGGTGAACGATACGGATACTTTGCATCTTCTTCAGATGCGGAGATCTTTTACGATGAACTCGTATACAGTATCCTCAACCAGATGTGTGTTCCCAACAGTCCCCAGTTTTTCAATACGGGTTTGTTTGAAAGCTATGGCATCAAAGGAAAACCCCAGGGTCATTTCTTTGTCGATCCCAATGACGGAGAATTAAAAAGATCCACTTCTGCCTATGAGCGTCCACAACCGCACGCTTGTTTTATCCTGAGTGTAAATGACGACCTCGTTAATGATGGTGGCATCATGGACCTCTGGGTTCGGGAAGCCAGGATCTTTAAATATGGTTCAGGTGTGGGCACAAATTTTTCAAACCTTCGCGGTGAAGGAGAAAGGTTAAGTGGTGGCGGAACTTCTTCCGGTTTAATGAGTTTTCTGAAAATCGGGGACCGCGCTGCCGGTGCGATCAAAAGCGGGGGTACTACCCGCCGGGCAGCTAAAATGGTTTGCCTGGACCTGGATCACCCGGAGATCGTGGAATTCATCAATTGGAAATTAGAAGAAGAGAAAAAAGTCGGCGCACTGATCAATGCAGGTTATCCCAGCGATTACGAAGGAGAAGCTTATAAAACAGTCAGCGGTCAGAATTCAAATAATTCTGTTCGCATTCCCAATTCATTTTTTGAAAAATTACAGAACGACGATGATTGGGAATTCCGCGGCAGAATGGATGGACGTGTAATGGGTAAAATCCCGGCGCGTGAATTATGGAACCAGATCGCCTATGCCGCCTGGCGTTGTGCAGACCCCGGAACCCAATTCAATACAACCATCAATGAATGGCATACCTGCCCGGCGGGGGGAGAGATCCGCGCTTCGAATCCCTGTTCGGAATATATGTTCCTGGACAATACCGCCTGCAATCTCGCTTCTGCCAACCTGATGAAATTCTTTGATACCGAGAAAAATCATTTCGATGTGGAAGGGTATGAGTACAGCTGTCGCCTTTGGACCGTAGTGCTTGAAGTATCCGTGCTCATGGCCCAATTCCCCAGCCAGGAAGTGGCCCGGCTGAGTTACGAGTATCGTACACTGGGATTGGGATATGCCAACCTGGGCACGCTATTGATGGTTAGCGGCATACCTTATGACAGTGAAGAGGCACGCGCGATCGGTGGAGCCATCACCGCCATCATGACGGGCATTGCTTATAAAACTTCTGCTGAAATGTCCCATGCATTGGGTTCGTTCCCGCGTTTTGAAGAGAATCGCGAGCACATGTTACGCGTGATGCGGAATCACCGGCTGGCTGCTTATGATGCGGACGAGTATGAACAACTGAGCCTGAAACCCCAGGGCCTGAAAGCAAAATATGTTCCTGATTACCTGCTTACCTCAGCCTGCAAAGCCTGGGATGATGCGGTTGAATTAGGAGAAAAATATGGCTATAGAAACGCACAAGCCACTGTCATCGCACCGACGGGTACCATCGGATTACTGATGGATTGTGATACAACCGGTGTGGAACCTGATTTTGCACTCGTGAAATTCAAAAAATTATCAGGGGGTGGTTATTTCCGGATCATCAATCAATCCGTTCCTGCAGCATTGAAGAACCTGGAGTATTCCGCCAAGGAAATAGATTCCATAATTAAATATGCTGCGGGCTCCGCCAGTTTTTCAGGTGCTCCCTATATCAATCACCAATCGCTTAGTGAAAAAGGGTTTATCGCAGACGAGATCAAAAGACTGGATCACGCCACTGCGACCGCCTTTGAGATCGGATTTGTTTTTAATAAATACACGTTGGGTGAAGAATGCCTGCAACGACTGGGATTCACACCGGAACAATACAATGACCTTGAATGGAGCCTGCTCGAAGGCTTAGGATTTACCGACGAACAGATCGAAGCCGCCAATGATTATGTATGCGGAACCGGTACACTGGAAGGAGCCCCGATATTAAAAGATGAACACCTGCCCGTTTTTGACTGTGCCAACAAATGTGGAAAGAAAGGCCGGCGCTATATTCACGCACATGGCCATATCCGAATGATGGGAGCTACGCAGCCATTCATCAGTGGTGCGATCTCAAAAACCATCAACCTTCCCCATGAAGCAAAAGTGGAAGATATCGCAGATGCTTATTTCATGAGCTGGGAGCAAAGCCTGAAAGCCTGCGCATTGTACCGTGATGGTTCCAAGCTGTCACAACCACTCAGTAATAAGAGTGACAAGAAAAAGAAAGAGGGAACAGTTATGAATAGTGAAAATGAAATGCCTGACCCAGGGATGGAAAACGGCGCAGCAGGGGAGCCGCATATTGTTGACCTGAGCAAACTCACCGTGGAAGAATTGCTGGAAGAAGTGCAAAAAAGAGTGCAGTCTTCTCCTGATACCAAACTGAAAAGAAAACTCGCCAGTATCGTTGAAAGGCGTTCCCTGCCTGCCAAAAGGCGGGGGTTTACACAAAAAGCAAAGATCAACGGGCAGGCTGTATTTCTGCGTACAGGAGAATACGGAGATGGTACACTCGGAGAGATCTTTATCGACATGGCCAAAGAAGGAGCCACCATGCGCAGCATGATGAACTGTTTCGCCATCGCCATTTCCATTGGCATGCAATATGGTGTTCCGCTGGAAGAGTTTGTCGACAAGTTTGCATTCACCAAGTTTGACCCTTCCGGGTTCGTGGAACACCCGAATATCAAATCCACTACATCAATAGTAGATTTTATTTTCAGGGTCCTGGGTTATGAATATCTCGGCCGCACTGACCTGGTCCATGTGATCGATAAACCAGAGGTGCTGAATACGGGTGCCGATGATTGGGATGAGATCCCTTCCAACCTGGAATATGTCAATGAACCCGAATTATCAAGTGTGAGAGTGATGAACCCGACAAATAGCGGGATTACACCTCAGCCTGTCAAAAATCAACGTGCGGGCACAACAGGTGCAAAAACAGACACAGGCATGGAAGCCGTGAATGCAGCTGCAAAGAATATGCAGAGCGACGCACCTGCCTGTAACAGTTGCGGACATATTATGATGCGCAGCGGCACCTGTTACAAATGCCT
>DATINK010000424.1:0-9778 GCA_035474355.1 Chitinophagaceae bacterium
CATCAACGGTGATTTCTTCAAGATCTATACCCTTGATTCACTGAATCAACCTATCGATAGTTCCGTTACACAAAATGGCTGGTTGCGCCGGCCCTCAGACCGGAGAGTAACTTTCGGTATGTATTTCCAGGATTACCTGCCGACCAATAAAAATTTCAGAATGTATCTCAACCTGCTGTATGGAAGCAACCTTCCTTATAATATACCCGGGTCGGTGAAGTACAGGAATGCAGTAGAGATTGAACCTTATATACGTTGTGATATCGGTTTCAGTGCATTATTACTGGATGCAGAAAGAAGTAACCGGAGAAGTCATAGTCCCTTCCGGAATTTCGATAATATCTGGGCCACGCTGGAAGTATTCAATGTAATTGACCGGGCGAATGTGATATCCTTCTTATTGGTTAAGGATTTTTCAAACACCACTTACCTCATGCCGAACCGGCTGACACCAAGACTGGTGAATTTCAAATTAGTTGCAAGGTGGTAACCCCCTCCACCCTATTTCCATTTATTCTTTACCTTATCCCACATCGTGAATCCCACTTTGAACTGTATCGGGTTCAGGAATTTGTTGGCGGATGATCTTACGATGTAGACCCCGATCTTGTATTTACCCAAAGGATCAAAGGGAGATTTGATGATGCGTTCAAGCCCCGCAAAGAATTCTACATAATGCAGATCCTTTTCTCTTGATACGAGGAATGCAGCACCGATGATCTCTCTCAATTTCAGTTTTTTGACCAGGGGGATCTTATTGATGAGCAGACCATTGAACTCATGTACAAAATGTCCTTCATAAAATCGCCTGAATAAAGGAAAAGTGGAGTCCAGTGCCTGGAAAGTGATCTCGGGATTCTGAAACCATAGCGGATCTCCTTTCGGGAAATATTTATAGTCCACCACACGAAGGTCTTCCTGCTTTGTAAAACCACCCGTCATGATGGAGTATTTCGACATACCGATCAGCCCCAGCCGGATCGTTTGTTTCATTCCCACTTCCAGGAATGAAAAATTGACCTTGCTGCCGCCCATTCGCGGGAATCCCCTTGTCATGGAAACAAAGAATGTCGGGTATCTTGAACCGATGATGATCTTTTCTTTCGGCTCACGGATATATCGCTGCCAGGGAGAATATTCCAGCTTGAATTTTCCATAAAATGCATTGTAGGGTTCGAAGGGTACGGGCTGGGTGTTGCCGAACAACGTATCGATTTTTGGATTGACCTTATAATTGGCTACCGATCGTCGAAGGGAAAGCTGGAATTCGGTAAACAGGAAAAGTCCGTTCAACAATTCCACTTCATGTCCTCCATCGATAAAATTATTCAGATAAGTATTGCTTCTTTTGAGGTTATTGATCCAGGCATCGCCGGCGACAATATTCTCAAACCTGCGTCCAATTGAAAAATTATATACACCCCTGTTGAATGGGTTATATAATCGTTTGATCTGTATCACCCCATTTACGTCATGGTTCCGGAATCCATAACTGACTTCAGTTGTCAGTGAGACGTTCTTTCTCGATTTACTGGTTTTGAAATATGCGAATGACAGGTTGAGCCTTCCCCCGCCAAATTCCAATGGCTGGTACAAGGTGGTGGCCGGTGGCAGGTACCATCTCCTTTCCTTATCATGATTATTGAAGGTTTGGCCCGCGAACAGGATCTTACCCCAGGTTACTTTGTTGATCACCCGGTCTATTGAATCGAGGTATTGCCGGGTATGTGTTGCGCGGAACAGGCTGTCCTTATATTTGATAAACCGGAGTTCGCGATCACTCAGGGGTGCAGGTCGATAAGTTTGCCAGAATAAACTGTCTTTTTCATAAGCTTGCTGTGCTGTGCTGCTTAGTTCTGTGCCAAAATGCTTTTTTTCAAACTGCTTGTTCAATTCGAAGTCATTGTAGGTCACAACGGTCTGCCCCGATTTCTTTCCCTTACCCACTTTGGTATAATAAGAAAAAGTCTGTTTATCGATCATCCATGCGGTGCTGTCCACAAAGCGATAATCCTGTTCTACTTCGAAATAATCGTATTCAGGGAGATGGTAAGAAGGAAGCGTAAACTGTGCGTGCAGGACAACCCAGGAACTATCCGCAATCATGATCTCACCTTCCACCGTGGCATTACTGAGCTGCCGGGGTTTCACGCTGATGGTATAGATCCTTCGCTTCCCGATCCTTTCTGTCCTGATCGTTTTAAACCGATAAGCCAGCAACCCGCTGTAACTGACAGGTGACACGAAAGGAACCTGGGAGATACCCGGAATTTTGATCAGGTTATTATAAATATTCAGGTCGCCTTCCGTAGTTGATAAATAAAATAATCCGTCAACATTTCCTCTTTTTGTCACCGCCAGTCTTTCTTCCCTGGATTTTTGAGCGGATTGCTGATCGTAACGCAACAGTATTTCAGCCATGGACATGCGACTGAGTTCTTCGTTATTCCAGGGCAGGGTTGTATCGGCCTCTTTATTTTTTTTAGAAATATGAAATGAATCTTCCTGGGTAGCCCGGATATAGACTTTGACAGAGTAAGGTCCTGATGCATCCAGGAGAGAATCCTTGTGGCGTATCACGTTATTGATATATTCTTCTGAACGGTCGCGGAGTTTTGTCCGGATGATCACTTCAGCCAGTCCCACGGATTGATTTTCTTCCATGATGATATCCTGGACATAATTTTCATTCCGGACAATGAGGTTGATTACCTGGGGCAGGAATCCCACCATGCTAACCACCAGGTCGTATTTACCGGGATTGAGTTCCAGTTCATAAGTGCCGTCTTCTTTCGTGATCGTGCCGGCATTCCCGTCCTTGACTTGAATACTCACAAAAGCTAGAGGCTCCCGCTTGTTATTTGTAATCCGCCCGTTGACCTTGAAGGTCTGCGCGGAAACCAGGGAAGAAGCAATCAATAAAACACATAAAAACAGTGGGCTACGCCTCATTTCGGGGCCTGAATATTTAAAGCAAATTTACTAAGAATATACGGGGCTTCCCCTTAAACAGCAGGCTTTAACATCGTTTAAAGTCTAGCGTTTAAAGTCTAAAGTTGTTCTTGACTGCGGCTTAATTTTTAAAGCAATAACCTTAAACTTTAAACCTTAAACTTTAAACTTTCTATTAACACCTGTTAATAATTTACTTTATCGGGATTTGATTCTCCCTGATTATATTTGACTTAGAGGGGTAAGTAGAATCCCGCCATTTAAACTTAGAGAATTGACAGACACGATCATTAACCTCGAAACCGTTAACCCTATTGAGTTCTTCGGAGTAAATAACGGCAAACTAGACATCCTCAAAAAGAAATTTCCCCTGCTAAAGATCCTTTCCCGGGGCAAGCAGCTAAAACTGAGCGGTTCACCCGAACAGATAGAGAATGCGAAGGAAAAAATAGAGCTCATTGTGCAATACCTGGAAAGGAACGGGCACATGAGTGAGAACTATTTTGAACAGGTTTTAGGAGGAGATGATGCCGAAACCGTGGATCATTTCACGGAACGTAACCCGAATGACGTGCTGGTTTTTGGCCCTAATGGCAAATCTGTTCGTGCCCGAACCAGCAACCAGAAAAAACTGGTGTATGAAGCCGAACGAAACGATATTGTTTTCGCGATCGGGCCTGCGGGTACGGGTAAAACTTATACAGCAGTAGCCTTGGCTGTACGGGCATTGAAGAACAAACAGGTAAAGAAGATCATTCTTACGCGACCAGCGGTAGAGGCAGGTGAAAGCCTGGGGTTTCTACCCGGGGATCTGAAAGAAAAGATCGACCCCTATCTACGCCCTTTGTATGATGCATTGGATGATATGATCCCCGCTGACAAGCTGGGTTATTATATGAGTACAAGGACGATCGAGATCGCTCCCCTTGCTTATATGCGTGGCAGAACGCTTGATAATGCTTTCATCATACTTGATGAAGCGCAAAATGCCACCGACCTGCAATTAAAAATGTTTCTCACGCGTATCGGCGCGAATGCGAAAGCGATCATCAATGGCGATATCACCCAGGTAGACCTGCCGAGGAATCAAAGAAGCGGGCTGATGACCGCGGTACGCATTCTGAAAAATATTGAAGGCATTGCCCATATTGAATTGGATGAAGAAGACGTGGTGCGTCACCGCCTTGTGAAGTCGATCCTGAGAGCCTATAACAAAGAACAGGCGGGAGAGCATCCGCAGGAAAACCCCCGGAAATAGCTAGAAACTATTCTGTATTTTGCAGGAATGAATAAAACCGGATTTGTTTTATTATTCCTGCTTTTTTCAATCGTCGCCTGCAATTCCAACCATTCCCCGGCACCTGCTGACAGTGATGTGGATGCAGCCCGGGAATTCCTGAGAGCCGCACTGGACGGAGATTTTACAAGGGCAAAGAGTTACCTGCTCCAGGATTCAGCCAACCTGCAATGCCTGGATATTGCCGAAGAAAAATACCAGCACCTGGGACCGGACACTATCAATGGTTACCGGGGCGCATCGATCACTTTCTATACACCACCGATTACGCCCAACGATTCTACCACGATACTTGCTTTTTCCAATTCTTTCATGAACCAGAAGGATACCTTACGCATTGTGAGAGTAAATGGCAATTGGCTCGTGGATCTGAAATATCTCTACATCAACAGAACGGATACCTTGTATAATAAAATGAGTAATATCGATACCGCGCAGTAATCGCGGGATAATCATGTTAACGGTACATCATCCCTGGCATGGGGTTCATTATGGACCCAACGCTCCTTCCACTGTGAATGCCCTGATCGAAATTCCACAGGGCTCCCGGTCAAAATATGAAGTAGATAAAGAAACGGGCCTGCTCAGGCTCGACAGGGTGATCTATTCCTCTTTCCAGTATCCCATCAATTATGGATTTATTCCGCAGACACTGGGCCAGGATAATGATCCGCTGGATATTTTAGTGCTATGCTCTCAATCGATCCATTCCCTTTGCCTGGTGGAAGCCAATGTTATCGGGAACATGCAAATGATCGACAGTGGTACGATGGATGATAAGATCATCGCCGTGGCTGCCAAAGACCCATCTGTCAATCATATTAAACATATGGGAGAATTGCCGGAGCACTTCCTGCTGGAACTGAAAAATTTCTTCGAACAATACAAAGTATTGGAAAATAAGAAAGTGGAGATCGACGATTTCCAGGACAAAGCCAGGGCCTGCGAAGTGATCAACGATTCCATACAATTATATAAAGAGCAATTCGGAAGCTAATCCTTGAATCTTAATCATAAACATACCATGACTACACAATTGGTGATCACGATCATCCTGATCGGTCTTGCCGCAGGTTTGTTAAGTGGCCTTGTGGGCGTAGGCGGGGGAATCGTGCTGGTCCCTGCCATGATCTTTTTTCTGAATTATACACAGCACCAGTCGCAGGGTATGTCGCTGGGTGTATTGGTATTCCCGGTTGTCATCCTGGGGTTTCTGAAATATTATCAGGAATGTGCAAAATTGGGAACGCCTATTGATTTTAAAGTCATTGGTATACTGGCGATCGGGTTCGTCGTGGGAAGTTATGTAGGGAGTACTGTTGCGCTGAAGATCGACAAAGATGTACTCAAAAAGATCTTCGCAATTGTTTTATTCTATACAGCCTTTAAGATGCTGTCCTGGGATACCGCGATCATTAAGTGGGTCAGGTCGATATTTTAATTACCAATACCGCCTGATCGCTTCCAGCCGGTGTGTTCTTTTGCCGGTATCCGAATGAACGATCCCTTTTTTATCGATCGGGTCAATCCTTACTTTTCCGGATGAGTGAATGATCTGCTCCGGGTTCAGCAATATACCCACATGAACGATCTCATCTTTATCATCAAAGAATGCCAGGTCACCCGCCCTTGCCTCCTTTAATTTTTTTACACGTTGTCCTTCCTGCACCTGTTGCCAGGCATCCCTGGGAAGGTCGATGCCCATCATTTTAAAATTGATCTGTACAAACCCGCTGCAATCGACACCCAACGGTGTGCGTCCGCCCCACATATAGGGACTATTCAGCCAGGGAAAACTCAATTGATGAAGTAATTCGGCGCCGGGAACCTGTTCATCCCTTTTGAGAGAAGTGCCTTCATATAGATAGTTCATGCCACCCATATTGCCCGTATGTTCCTCCCATCCGGGTAAGGAAGAGCCTATGGGGATCTGCATGCTTTTATTATGCAGCGAGATCTTACTTAAGAAATCAACCGTCACATGGTTGGATACCCTCATCGCTTCCTTTTCGGTTACCGCTTCCAGGTGACCCAGGGTCATCCAGCCTTCATACTGATCATGCAGGCTTCTTATTTTAACCCAGCGTCCCTGCTTGATCCGCCTGACCGCTACCATTTCACCAAATAACAACTGGTTGACCATTTCTTTCCGATGGCTGGCCTTCCTGTGCACGGGGGCAGCGGGGACTGTAACTACTGCGTATTCCATACTTAAAAATATTACCTCCTAATATAAGTATTCCGGGGGCGAATCCTTTATGAAATTAAATTTGCAAAGCATCTTATTAAAAAGTTAACCTCTGCGGCTCTCCATTTCTCCGTGGCACTCTGTGGGCTTGATTTTTGGCCACAGAGAACCACTGAGTTTGCAGAGAACCACTGAGCTTTTTCGTTTAGAAATAAAAATCGATCGTGAATTCAGGTAACCCATCTATTTTTCTAATGTGAATCCCGACAGATACACCGATATGACCGACCAGCAACTCCTGGAAGAATATTACAAGGAGCATGATAATGCATGGCTGGGTATCCTCCTCCCCCGTTATACTTTATTGTTGTTGGGTGTTTGCATGAAATACCTGAAAAATGAAGAGGATGCCAAGGATAGTGTACAACAGATCTTCCTGAAAGTGATCCAGGAATTGCAGAAATACAAGGTCGAGTTTTTCAAATCCTGGTTGTACATGGTTGCCAAGAACCATTGCCTGATGAAAATCAGGGATAAACAGGGAAAGATGGTTTCCGAAGTGCATGAAAACCTTATTCGCACACCCGCAGAAGAACCAGATATGGAAAATTTCATCCAGGATGATCACACGCTGACTTTGATGGAGGAAGCACTGAATGAGCTCAATCCCGAGCAAAAGCAATGCGTAACTTTGTTTTACCTGCAAAAGAAAACTTACCAGGAAGTTAGCCAGGCCACGGGTTATAATATGCTCCAGGTAAAGAGCCATATCCAGAACGGGAAGCGAAACCTGAAGATCCTGATCAATAAAAAAAGCGGTCATCGAAATACATCAACTGATTGAGTATGCCCGGAGATATGAAAGACATATTATCCCATTTATCGAAGGAGGTCGACCAGGAAACACTCTTGCTTTACCTGCAGGGACAATTATCCCGGGAAAAAACGCACGAGGTGGAAAAGAAATTACTGGAAAGCGAATTCGCGGGGGATGCGGTGGAGGGACTGCATTCGATAAAAGATAAACAGCAGCTGGCGTATATGGTGGAAAAGCTGAACCGGGATCTTAAGAATAAACTCCAAAAGAAAAAAGCCCGCCGCCAAAAAATGAAGATCAAGGACCAGCCCTGGTTATATATATCTATCCTGATCCTGATCTTACTGATCGTGATCTCGTTTATTGCGGTCCGTTATTTCCTGAAACAGTGATGTGTTAATACTTCTTCTTTCCTTCCAACCCCTTCCATTTTTCGAACACTTCAAGGGCTGCCGCATGCGGCGCATGAATAAATGGAATGGCACGGTCAGACATGTTAGTATTAATTTCCCTGTAGATAAAGTCATCATCAAATTCAATCGCGGCTGCATCTTCTTTTGTATTGGCATAGATCACGCGGCGGGGTCTGGCCCAATAAATAGCACCCAGGCACATCGGACAGGGTTCACAGCTGGTGTAGATATCACAATCTTCAAGTTGAAATGTATTTAACCTGGTACAGGCGTCCCGGATCGCCACTACCTCAGCATGAGCTGTCGGATCATTTGTGGATGTTACCTTATTATATCCTTCCCCGACTATTTCATCTCCCTTTACAATGACGCATCCAAAAGGCCCGCCCCGGCCTCCCTGCATGCCTTGTAAAGACAGGGCGATTGCCCGCTCAAGGAATTGTTTTTCTTTTTGACTTAACATGATTGAAACGCTAATAATCCGCTATTTAGACACTAATATACCCAGAGTTTCATTTTTATTTTCCTGTGGATAACTTCAGGTTTCTTCACAGTTTTTCCACTGGAACCAGGCCCAATATGAAGTTACTATTAATTTTAAGTTACCCACAGATTACCCCATTAAAGCATCGTATTTTCTCTTCCCTTTTGGATCTTATAAAATTATTCATTATGAAATGGCAAACAGTTTCTACATCCCCCGCCCAGGAAACTTATGAATTATGGAGCGGTGATAAGAAATTACTCACCCTGGATTTTCACCCCGGTACCAGTTCTGCCAGGGTACAGCACCCGGCCGAAAAAAGGGTGTTTATGATCAGGAAAGAGGGCTTCAGGAAAAATAAAACCGTCTTGTGTAATGAATATGGAGTAAGGTTAGGACAACTGTTACACGATGGCAAAGAAGATTTGATCCGTCTTGGCAATGACCGTTTCAATTATATCGTCAGGAATAATCCAAAACCTGAGATCGTTATTTATAATGAATCAGCAGAAAGGCCACTGGTCACTTGTGGACTGAATATTGATTCTTACATGAATCCAGCGAAACTTACAAAAGAAAAGAACCAGCCCGCAAATGCGCAATCCAGCCTGTTACTTGCTTTATGCTAGTATACGCTTTCCCCGACCATCGCCGAAAGAAATTTTCAATTCGCGCTGTAACTCCTACCCTTAACCCCCTAGCCCCCTAAAGGGGGTAATCCATTTACAATTCATATGAATAAATATCTCATTTCCTCTTTAGGAGATTGGGAGTTATATAGCTTCCCAAACAGATCCTGCAAATGCTTCGAGTGATGGATCTCTGGCGCCCATTAACAATAAAACACAATCTTCAGTCAAATGGGAACGCAGGTTGTCAACTAAATGATCCCTGTTGGCAACAAAAAAAGCATTTTTCCCTTTCGCGCGGATCTCATTGATCAGGTCTGCTGCAGAAATATCCTTTGTGGTGGTGCCCCCCGCATAAAAAATTTCACTCATCCAGATCTCATCGACCGGTCGAAGTGCATGAGCGATCTCTTTTACAAAATCGTTTTTGAGAAACCGCGTTGGGCCATAACCGTGAGGTTGAAACCAGGCGATCACTTTGGATGCCAGTGGCTGGCATGCGACAATCGCCGCCGCGCATTTCACCGGGTTATGTGCATAATCATCGATCAGTATGATGCCGTTCTTAGTACCTAATAATTGATGCCTGCGGTAAATGCCTGCATACTGCTTCAAGGCAACTGAACAGGTTACCAGGTCCACCCCAGCCTGGTTGGCTGCAGCCACGGCAGCCACTGCATTTTCCATATTATGTTTTCCCAGCTGGCCGATTGTAAAAGGGATCTCATTTATCGCAAATGAAATAGAGAATCCATCTTGCCGGAATTGGCCGCCTGTATAACCTGCCGGCATAGATGAGTCCGTTGAAAAATCAATTTTTGCATCGCGTGAAAGCTGGCTCGCCAGCAGGTGAGAATGATTGACAATGATCTTTTTACTATTGTCCCTGAATACGCTGAACATCTCCATCAATGAATCGATCTCTTTATGATCCTTATCTATATTTAAAATGACACCGATCTCCGGTTTATACTGAACCACCGAACCATCGCTTTCAT
>DATINK010000425.1:0-3427 GCA_035474355.1 Chitinophagaceae bacterium
CAATATCATTGCAGCTTCTTACGATCCTGGTGTCCGCAAGCAGATCCAGGATGAGCAATATGAATTGGCGTCCGTCAATAATAATATTTCGACGATGATCAGGAAAACCATGGAATATTATCATTCAATTATTAAACAATAAATGCGGGGATAACTGCATCCTGATTTGAAACAATGAAAGTTCTTTGGTTCACAAATACTCCTTCACTGTACAAGGAAAATAGTCATCACTATAATGGCGCTGGCTGGATCAAGTCGCTTGAAGAAATGGTGATCACGGTACCTGGTATTGAGCTGGGTGTTTCATTTTACCATCCTGAGGATGGCGAAAAATGCCGGCGCGGGAATACAACCTATTACCCGATCCTCAGAAAAAAAGGGTCACCACTCAGGAAATTATATCATAATTGGAAAGCGGCGGTTGAACCCAAAGCGGATATTCAGCGATACCTCGAAGTGATCAGGGATTTTAAGCCTGATATTATTCAAATATTTGGAACAGAAAGCTCTTTTGCAGCCGTACAGCCATTTACAGATATCCCCGTGGTCATTCATCTGCAGGGATTGATATCACCTTATGAGAATACTTTTTATCCTGCCGGGATCAACCGATACAATATTCTTTTTGAACCCCGCTTCTTTAAAAGACATTTGCTGGGCAATAGCCTGTTATTTGATAGAAAACGATTCAACAAACAGGCGAAAAGAGAACTTTCCTATTTTAAAGCTTCCCGGTATTTAATGGGTAGAACCGGTTGGGACAAATTGGTATCAGCATTATTAGCTCCTCAGTCGGTTTATTTTCATGTGGATGAAGTACTACGCTCCATTTTTTATAGTACACCGGCATGGCGCCCGGCTGATCGAAATAAGCTCATCATTGTATCCACTATTTCAAGGACCATTTATAAAGGCCTTGACCTGGTATTGAAAACTGCCAAATTATTGAAGGAGCATACGGCTTTGTCCTTTGAGTGGCAGGTCGCCGGGTTAAGCCAGGACGATATAATCGTTTCATTCTTTGAGCGTCAGCTGGGTATTACCTGCAAAGATTGCAATGTCATACTTACCGGGGTAAAAGATGATGTTGAGCTGATCCAAATGCAAAAGGCTGCCGATGTCTTTGTACATCCATCTTATATTGAAAATAGCCCCAATAGCGTATGCGAAGCACAGCTTTTAGGGATGCCGGTCATCGCCTGCAATGCAGGAGGTGTGTCCAGCTTGATTGAAAGTGGAGTGAATGGGATCCTGGTTCCTGCCAACGCACCTTATGACCTGGCTGCTCAGGTCAAAAAATTGGCAAACGAAAAAACATATGCCGCGGAATTAGGTAAGCAGGGAAGAATAGCCGCACAGCAGAGACATGACCGCAAAAAAATACTATCCGATCTAATAGAAGCCTATGAGGCCATTGTAAATAAGCGCAGCGAAATCAAAAAGGTTGGTTAAATGATTATAGTATGTTTTGACGCTGGTCTTGGGAATCAAATGCTTCAATTTGCCACCTACCTTGCTTTGCAACAACGATATCCCGGAACCCGGGTAGTTGCAGATATCCGGAAATATAATATTGTGCAAATACACAATGGACTTGAAATAGAGAGGCTTTTTCCTATCCGGTTGGATATCCTGTATGGTAAAAGAACAAATAAGGTCTCAGCAATAGGCCGGTATGGGCACTTTCTTATGCGAAAATTGACACTTTCATATTTTAAACTTGCCGCTAAGAGGTTTTGTATTATTAAAGATAGCGGGGTCCTTAATGAAGAACTATTTCACCTGGACCCCAATAAGAATTATTACCTGCAAGGGCAGTGGGGAAATGAAAAATATTTTGAAAATGTTAAAGCAGAGCTACTGCAGCGGTTTAGATTTAAGATAGATCTTAATGCACCTGTTGAAGCA
Organism: Chitinophagaceae bacterium; assembly: GCA_035474355.1. Taxonomy (GTDB): domain Bacteria; phylum Bacteroidota; class Bacteroidia; order Chitinophagales; family Chitinophagaceae; genus DATINK01. The sequence goes on from DATINK010000425.1 coordinate 1,909, forward strand.
TTGGCCAGGGAGATCAGTATGCAAAATGCTGTCAGCGTTCATATCCGCAGGGGTGATTATATTGGAAAGGACTCAGTTTTTACGGACCTGACCCAACAGGATTATTATCCGGCTGCATTTCAGCATATCTCAAAGACGGTGGTAAACCCTGTTTTTTATATATTTTCTGACGATCCTGCCTGGACCAGCAAGCAATATGACTGGTTGGCAAAATATGAACACCGGTTTGTCGAGGGAAACAGGGGTAATGATAGCTATAGAGATATGCAGCTCATGTCACTCTGTAAGCATAATATTATAGCTAACAGTACATTTAGCTGGTGGGGGGGATGGCTCAATCAGTACCCCGGAAAAACAGTTATTTGTCCCCGTCATCTATTTCATGATACAGTATTGAACAATAAGATCGTATTGGAATTCTATCCTCCCTCATGGCTGAAAATGTGAGCAAGATGAGCAGACTGATCGTAAATGCGGATGATTTTGGATTTTCCACGAGTATCAATAAAGCTGTTATTGACAGCCTGGAAACAGGGATTGTGAATAGCGCTTCCCTGATGACCAATACACCAGGATTCCGGGAAGCAGCTGAATTGGCTAAAGAGAAAGGTTTTGCAGATCGTATCGGTGTACACATAAACTTAACAGAAGGAAAACCAGTGAGTAATTTTAACCACGCGCGGTATTTAACGGAGGATGGATCATGGAATAAAACTGCCGTCATGGATCTCCGGCGCTGGAACAATAAAAAGATCCGGGATGATTTTTCGGAAGAGATCATAGCCCAGATAGGGGCCATGGAGAAATCCGGGATGCGGCCTTCACATATTAATTCGCATCATCATGTTCACACTTTTCCTGCTTTGTTTCAGATATTCTTAAGCATTTGCCGGTCCCGGGGATATAAATTACGCATTGCGCAAACTTATGGCAGCGGAAGCTACTTGAAATCTGCCTACCGGAAATACCTGAATGCAGTCATGAAGAGATCCGGTATCAATTTTTCTGATTATTTTGAAACCTCCGAATCGTACTGCCAAAGAAAACAAAATTTTAAAAAGGGGTTAGTAGAAATTATGGTGCATCCGGCTCCCGGGCCTGGCGGTGCCATTCTGGACATTACCAATAGCGAAAACCCTGAGTTGTTAAAGATCCATACCTCAACAGCATAAATTTTTTAAGGGTGAAATACCGGTAACGGGTATTCAGACAATTATTTATAATTCCATGTTAGTTCCACAAAAGCAGAATAAATTAATATACTGGTCTTTTCTAAGCTTGTTTGCCTACGCAGTGATCTATGTATTGCGGGATGCGGATATTGGCATTCCCCCGGACAATCTTTTTATCCTGATCTATATTTCTTTTGGCTGCTTAATAGTGCTGTATAGAAAGACTGCCTGGAAACAAGATATGCCCATTACAGCATTGTGGATCTATATCGCGCTGCTAACCTGGAATTGTGTTGCAATGATCCGGGGAATGCTAACGGCAGCAGACTACCTGGATTGGAAAAACA
>DATINK010000426.1:0-2016 GCA_035474355.1 Chitinophagaceae bacterium
GCATTTCCGTTAAAGGGATAGTAAGCAACAAGCCCCTGGTTGAGGTTGACTTGAGCAAAGGCAGTTTTAGAGATAATGGCTACTAAAAAAAGAAAGCGTTTCATGAAGGGCCAGGTTCGGCCCTAAATTTACTTAAATAGATTGATTCCCGTGTAGTTATGAGGTGTTATCTTTTTAAGTTCTTTCTTCAATTCTTCCCTGATTTTCAGCCCTTCAATGAATTGATGAATGGCTTTTTTATCAATTTGTTTGTTGCCCCGGGTTAGGGATTTCAAAGCTTCGTAGGGGGAAGGGTAATTTTCACGGCGGAGTATGGTTTGAATGGCTTCGGCTACAACTGCCCAGTTATTTTCTAAATCATCATATATCCTGGAATCGTTGATCACAATTTTCACTAAACCTTTTTCAATGGAGCGAAAAGCCAGCAGCGTATGCGCGAAAGGAACGCCGATATTTCTTAACACCGTTGAATCCGTAAGATCCCTTTGCAATCTTGAAATGGGAAGTTTCGAAGAGAGATGTTCAAATAAACTGTTGGCAACACCCAGGTTTCCTTCTGCATTTTCAAAATCGATGGGATTCACTTTGTGAGGCATCACCGAAGAACCCACTTCTCCTTTTTTTACCTGTTGTTTAAAATAATCCATGGAGATATAGGTCCAGATATCCCTGCAAAGGTCAGTTAAGATATTATTGATCCTTTTCATGCAGTCAAAATGCGCGGCAAGATTATCGTAATGTTCAATTTGTGTCGTGAACTGCTGGCGATGCAAGCCAAGGTTCTCCAGGAATTCATTACTGAATTTCACCCAATCGAATTTGGGAAATGCCACATGATGTGCATTGAAATTACCCGTGGCGCCTCCGAACTTACCGGTGAATGGGATGCCAATAAATTGTTCGATCTGGTTTTCGATCCGCTCTACAAATACCATGAACTCTTTACCCAGGAAGGTTGGACTGGCAGCCTGTCCATGTGTATGTGCCAGCATGGGAATATCTTTCCAGTCATTCGCCAGTATTTTTAACTGCTTATTCAGGTTCAGCAAACCAGGCAGGTATTCGTATTCAATCGCGTGCATCCAGGAAAGGGGGATGGCTGTATTATTGATATCCTGGGAGGTAAGACCGAAATGCACCCATTCCTTAATATCCCCGGCATTATTCTTTTCCATTTCTCCTTTCAGAAAGTATTCAACGGCCTTTACATCATGATTGATACTGTATTCAATTTGTTTGATCTCCAGGGCATCCTCGGGACCGAAATTCTGAGAAAGCTTTTGCAGTCTTTTGATCGTCTTATTCGAGAGTTTGAAAAATTTTTTACGTTCCAGGAAAAGCAGGTATTCTATTTCCACCAATACCCGGTATTTCATCAGCCCATATTCTGAAAAATACTCATCCAGGTGTTGCACATATTTACGATAACGGCCATCTACAGGAGAGAGGGAAGTCAGTGCTGTCAGTTCCATAATTGATTTTAAATAAAGCCCTTGTTCCTTACCTTTGCTGCCGCAAAAATAATTGAATTGGATAAGATTCGGGTTGGAGTTGTGAATTACTTAAATACACGGCCATTGGTCTATGGATTGGAGAGACCACCCATCAATGAGCAATTGGAACTGGTAAGCGATTATCCTTCCAGGCTGGCAGACTTATTATTGGAAAAAAAGATCGATATAGGGCTTGTCCCGGTGACCGTGATCCCGCGATTAAAGGACTGTCATATTGTGGGTAACTATTGTATAGGTACGGAAGGCGAAATTGCTTCTGTTGCGCTTTTCAGCGAAGTTCCTTTGAGAGAAATAAAAAAGGTGTACTTAGATTATCAAAGCAGAACTTCGGTAGCCCTGCTCAAATACCTGATGAAAGAATCCTGGGATATTGACCCGGAACTGGTGGACGCAACCGATGAAAATTTCCGCAAAGAGATCCGGGGAACTACCGCCGGGCTGGTGATTGGGGACCGGGCATTTGAACAACGACCCACCGCATTGCCTTATCGGTCGGCCAGAT
>DATINK010000427.1:0-6802 GCA_035474355.1 Chitinophagaceae bacterium
CGTGGGTGATCTTGTAAAAGGTTCTGTGAGTTTGCAGAATGTAGATAAGGAAAATGCTTTTAGTGATTCCGACTTGCGTTTATTGACCACCATCACCAACAGTATGAGTGTGGCCCTGGAAAATGCCAGGTTATTTGATGAAACGCATCGCCTGCTCAAAGAAACTGAACAACGAACAGGTGAATTAGCGGTAATCAATAGTGTACAGGAAGGCCTGGCGAGAGAAATGGATATGCAGGCCATTTATGATATGGTGGGTGATCGTATGTGTAAATTATTCAACATTCAAACTGTATTGATCAGAACATTTGATCATGAATCGTCTCTTGAGCATTGGCGTTATGCGATCGAGAAAGGCGAACGTCTATATAGTGAACCACGCCCCTTCATGTGGGCCAACAAGGAATTAATACAGTCCCGGAAGGCCTTATTGATCAACGATCATTATATTGAAACGGCCAGAAAATTCGGGCATACTACTGCCAGCAAAGGGCAATGGCCCAAGTCGGCAGTTTTTGTTCCCATGATGGTGGGTGATACCGTGCGTGGCTCGGTAAGTCTTCAGAATATTGACCAGGAGAATGCTTTCAGCGAATCAGATATGCGGTTGCTGACAACCATTACCAATAGTATGAGTGTGGCATTGGAAAACGCGCGGTTGTTTGATGAAACGACACACTTGCTGGCGGAAGCCAAACAAAGGGCAACGGAATTAAGTACGGTTAATAATATCAGCAGGGCGCTTGCCTCCCAACTCGATCCCGATGACCTGGTCAAATTAGTGGGTGACCATATCCGGGATCTGTTCCGGGCCAACATTGTTTATTTCGCTTCTTATGATTCGACTACGAAAATGATCAATTTCCCTTACCAGTTTGGCGACGTCATGGAATCAAGAGTTCTTGGTGAAGGATTAACATCCAAGATCATTATGACCAAGGAGCCCTTACTGATCAATAAGGATGTGGAAACGGTAACAGAAGAATTAGGAGTGCATCGCATGGGAATACCTGCCGCATCCTATCTTGGCGTACCCATACCTGTTGGTGAAGATATCATTGGTGTTTTAAGTGTGCAAAGTACCAAGCAGGAAAACTGGTTCAATGAAAGTGACCAGCGTCTTTTATCCACCATTGCTGCTTCCGTGGGTGTGGCCATGAATAATGCAAGATTGTTTGATGAGGTCAGGCAGGCCAAACTGGAAGCAGAAGCAGCCAGTAAAACGGCAGAAAAAGCCAATGAAGCCAAGAGTGCATTCCTTTCAACAGTAAGCCATGAATTGAGAACACCATTGACTTCGGTACTTGGATTCACCAAGATCATCAGGAAGAGACTGGATGAAAAAATATTCCCGATGGTGGAGAAGAAAGATCCAAAAACCGACAAGACCATCAGCCAGATCTCGGAAAACCTCAATGTGGTGATCTCAGAAGGAGAAAGACTGACGCATTTGATCAATGATGTACTTGATCTTGCGAAGATAGAAGCGGGTAAAATGGAATGGAGCCAGGAAAATGTTTCCATGGCAGAGGTAACGGAAAGGGCCATTGCAGCAACTTCTTCCCTTTTCGATCAGAAAAAACTGAAACTGGATAAACATATTGAAAAAGGCCTGCCGGATATTTCCGGGGATAAGGATAAACTGATCCAGGTGATCATCAATCTTATATCTAATGCTGTAAAATTTACGGATAAAGGAACGGTGGGCTGTAAGGTATTCAGGGAAAAAGACGAATTGATCGTCAGCATAACAGATACGGGTATCGGTATTGCGCCGGAGGATTTCGGAGCAGTATTCGAGCAGTTCAAACAAGTGGGTGGTGATACTTTGACAGATAAACCCAAAGGCACGGGACTTGGATTACCGATCTGTAAGGAGATCGTGGAACACCACGGCGGACGCATCTGGCTGGAAAGCACCGTTGGAAAAGGAAGTACATTCTCCTTCGCGTTACCGGCTATTGGAACTTCATCAGCAAAACCATTACACCTCGATGAACTCGTCAAACAGTTGAAAGAACAAATGGCGCATTCCCCATTGGTTGTGAATGGAACCCATGCTACTATTCTTATTGTAGATGACGACGAATCGATCCGTTCCCTGCTGAAGCAGGAACTCGGAGATGCAGGATATATTGTAGAAGAGGCCGGCAATGGTAAGGAAGCATTGGAATGTGTCCGGAAGAGAAAACCGGATCTGATCATACTGGATGTCATGATGCCGGAGATGAATGGATTTGATGTAGCAGCTATCCTGAAGAATGATCCGCAAACCATGGATATTCCTATCATCGTATTGTCGGTAGTGATGGACAAAGCAAGAGGTTTCCGTATTGGCGTGGACCGCTACCTGACCAAACCCATTGATACCACGCAATTATTTTCAGATGTGGGAACTTTGCTGGAGCAGGGAAAATCCAGGAAAAAAGTGATGATCGTGGATGAGGACAATGCGGCTGTAAGAACCTTAACAGAAGTGCTGCAAACACGTGGCTATAACGTCGTTGAATCGGACGGAAAAGAATTGGTGGAAAGAGCGATTGCCGCCCAGCCCGATATCATTATCTTGAATTCAGTTCTTTCCGGGAAACAGGAGATCGTGCAGAGTCTTAGGTTTGAAAAAGGATTAGAAAATGTTTTGTTCCTGATTTATCAATAATAAAGTACGCAATGGAAAAGAAACTGCTTATTGTCGATGACGAATCACATATCCGGATGCTGATCGGGCAAACGCTGGAAGAATTAGAGGATGATGATGTGATCTTCCTGACCGCCGAGAATGGCGAACAGGCCCTGGAGATCATCCAGCAGGAAAATCCACAGCTTGTTTTCCTGGATGTGATGATGCCCAAGATGAATGGCATGGAAGTATGCCGGCGGGTAAAAAAAGAACTCCAACTCGATGACGTCTTCATTATATTATTAACAGCCAAGGGACAGGAACTGGACCGCCAGAAAGGACAGGAAGTAGGCGCCAACCTCTATATGACCAAACCCTTTGATCCTGAAGTGCTGCTGACAAAAGCAAAAGAAGTGCTGGGATTATCCTAAGAAAAAGAAACGATTACATGGCAAGAATAAATCTGAAAAGTATTGTGGGGAGGAAGAATGAAGCCACTACCCTGATCCGCTCCCTCATCGAAGAATTCAAATCTGAATTCAGCATTGAAGATGCAGAAGGCAATTTGTTATTGGGAAATAAAGACCTGACTTACATCCACCAGGAGCCTATCAGCATAGATGATGAATTACTCGGCTGGGTGAAGGGGGATCAAAGAGCTGCCATCATCGCTCAATTGCTTACGCACCTGGTACAGAAAGAATCGGATAAGAAAAAAATGGGTTCTGAGGTATTGAATCTTTACCAGGAAGTGAACCTGATCTTCGACTTTTCGGAAAAGCTGGCGCAAACCATGGGGGCCGCTCCTATTTCACAGATCACCCTGGATGAGGCGAGTCGCGTGATCAGTTCGGATTCCGGCGTGGTACTCATGTGGGATGAAAATGCCAGGCAGCTCAATCCAACAGCTATCACCGGGGAAATATTTTTTAATCCTGAAAAGATCCATCTTGAACAGGAATTTTTAGCCCGGATCGTATTGAATGGTCAATCTGAAATTATTAATGATGTGTCTTCGCTTGCAGGCTCCGGGATCGTTCTTCCCTGGGTAAAATCTATTATGTTCTCCGCATTAAAAGTCAAACACAGGGTAATGGGGGCCTTGATCCTGGCCAGTAAGGAAAGTGAAAGGTATGCAGCCGGCGATCTGAAATTATTAACGACATTGGCATTGCAATCTTCTGCGGCCATTGAAAGTGCTTTGCTTTACGAAAAAAATATCCAGGAAGCGCATGAACGGGAAGAAGCGATGCGCAAAGTATATGATGCCACTGCCAGGTTTGTTCCCCATGAATTCATCAATGCTTTAGGCCGGAGCGTGATCACGGATGTAAAGCTGGGTGACCAGGTAGAAAAGATAGTGACTGTTTTATTTTCTGATATCCGGGAGTATACCACGATCTCTGAAAAAATGACCCCTGCTGAGAATTTCAAGTTCGTTTGTTCCTTTAATGAAAGGATGGGGCCTATTATTCGCCGGCACAATGGCTTTATCAATCAATACCTGGGAGATGCGATCATGGCTATTTTCCCGGGGAACAGTGCCGATGCTTTATCAGCCGCCATCGCCATGCAAAAAGAAGTGGAAGTATTTAATAAAGAGAGAAAGCAACAACAAAAAGCCCCCATCCGTATCGGCGTAGGCATGCATACCGGTTCACTCATCATGGGCATCACGGGTGACCATGACAGGATGGACGCAACCACGATATCGGATACGGTGAATACAGCCGCCAGGCTGGAGGGCTTGACAAAACATTATAAAGGAGGCATTATTATCAGTGATGCCTGCCTGCAACAGATCGCGGATCCTTCCCGTTTTTACCTCAGGCACCTGGGACTGGTACAATTGAAGGGAAAGGAAGAACCCATCCGTATCCATGAATGCATCAATGGCGACCCGGAAAATGAATTCCGGGAAAAACTGTCTGCGCTTCCTGTCTTTAACGAGGGAATGCAATACTACCTTGACAAATCCTTTGAAAAAGCCCATAAAGCTTTTAATAGTGTATTGGAAAACGCGCCTGGCGATCCGATCGCAAAACTCTTTCATAGTAAGACTAAACAATTTATTGATAAGGGTATCCCGGAGAACTGGATAGGTGTGGTAGAAATGCATGAGAAGTAATTTTAAATGGCTTCCTTGGAATTTAGTCACATATATAACCATGTAGTGAATCACTTACTAAAGGGTTTGTCCCCTTCATTGACCTATCATGGCATTCATCATACACTGGACGTGCTGGAACAGGTAGAGCGGCTTGCTGCCGAGGAGGGTGTTGATAAAAAGGAAGATCTTTTATTATTAAAGATCGCAGCATTGTATCATGATTCAGGTTTTCTCACTGCTTACAAAGGACATGAAGAAGTAGGTTGTGAATTAGCCAAAAAAGAGTTGCCTGGTTTTGGAGTGAATGAAAAGAATATTGAAAAGATCTGTGGTATGATCATGGCCACGAAGATCCCGCAGTCACCACATAATGAGTTTGAGAAGATCATTTGTGACGCCGACCTGGATTACCTGGGGCGCAATGATTTTTTTACAATTGCCCATTCCCTTTTCCAGGAACTCAAAGCCCTGGGCATGGTGAAAGACGAGAATGAATGGAACCATATCCAGGTGAACTTTATTGGCAAGCATAAATATTTTACCCCATCAAGTATACGTGACAGAGAAAAATCAAAACAAAAGCACTTGAAAGAAGTTGAAAGACTGATAGAGCCTGAATAGTCATATGGGTCAAATGAGTCATATAGGTACATATAATTAATTTTATAAAATGAAATCATTTAAACTTAATATCGAAGTCGTCATTGCCTCTGTAGGCGTATTAAGCCTGGTCATTTTTTCATTCCTGCTGATCCTTACAGGAACAGCGGAATTGCATCAATTGGGTGAATTGTTGCTTCACTACGGATTGATCATCGCTCCTGTCAGTGTGCTTTGGGTATTGCTGGATCGTTATCTCTGGCATACCCGCCTTTTCCAGGCCATCCGAAAAACCATGAATATCCCGCCTGACATTCGCGGGCGCTGGGAAGGTATTTTGGAAAATGCGGATGGAAGTGTAACGCAGAAATTTGTGATTGAAGTGAAGGAAAGCCTGACGCATTTGAAAGTACATGCTTATTCTCCGATCGCTCACTCCGCCAGCATCCTGACTGAAATTGCATCCACCGAACATGAAGAAAGATTTACACTTTGTTTTTTATGGCAGGGCGAGATCCATACAACGATCAAGGACATGCACCAGAATGAAAGGTTTCATGGATACACGATGTTGGACCTGTTTGAACACGAATCTCCCAGGGAACTGAAGGGCTCTTATTTTACCAATCGTAAAGGGGCACAAACCCGGGGCGGTATACACTTGAAATGGGTGTCACTGAATTTAAAGAAAAAATTTGAGTGAGAATATTTGTAATAACAGGTTTTATTTTTCTCAGTCGCCCATGTTTTTGATCTTATCCTCATGCCTGGCCTGGGCTTCATCGATCGAATGACTTGCAAATAAGTCGATCTCTTTTTTAGTAAGATCTGCCAGGCGCGTATAATATTTCTTGAGCGTTTCCAGTTCCGCATCCGTCAGGTCCTCAATCGACACCAATCGATTACTGGCTCCCACATTCACGGCTATCAGCTCATTTAACTTTAATTGTATGGCCATCGTATCCCGGTTCTGTGACTGCTGTATAACAAATACCATCAGGAAGGTAATGATCGTCGTCCCGGTATTGATGACCAATTGCCAGGTATCGGAGAAATGAAATACCGGCCCGGTAACAGCCCAAACGATAATAATTAAAAAAGCCAGTATAAAAGCGATGGGTTTACCTGTTGCACGGGTTACTTTCTGAGAAAACCGATTGAATAAAACGGCAAGCCCTTTCTTTTCTTTCTTCTCTTTCTTCTCTTTTTTTTTCATGATGTAAATTTTAGGAGTGCTGGTATCTGAACCTATTCCCATTGGGGATACCGGTAAAATTACGAATACCTGCCCCGTTTTTAACAATCCCAACGGGTGGCTTTAACAATCAGGGCTTAAAACAAACCACTGTTTTTACGTCTATAATATAGAAACAATCGTACATGATAATTAAACACCCTACTATGGACAATTCTTTACACATCACCGCCTCGTTTGATCAGCCACATTTGCTGGAGAACCTGGTAGAACAACT
>DATINK010000428.1:0-4370 GCA_035474355.1 Chitinophagaceae bacterium
CTTCCAGGCTCCCCTTTAGGGGATGGGGGCGGCAGCGTAAATTCATTCATGAGTTGAATGGCTGCATCAACATCGACAAGATTATTATAGGAAAGCTCCTTTCCGTTTACCTGTTCGAATATTTTTTTCAGGTCGCCAAAGAATACACCTGGCTGGTGCGGATTTTCACCATAGCGCATGGGCATGGGATCATGTAAAGATTCCTGGAAGTAGCCGGCGTTCGTTGCATTGAAATACTTTGAAATAACAACATCATAGTGTGCCACGATCTCAAATGCTTTGGCAGCAAAATCTTTTCTTTGTTCCAGGCTGGATTCGCCGGTTTGTTTTGAAAGTAGTTCCCCGAGCGGCCCATAATCTTTTTTGGCGGCGACTACCAGCACATCCTTAAAATTCTTGGCGGCAGCCCTGATCATCGAAGGTCCACCGACATCAATTTTTTCAATGATCGAGGCCTCCTCCAAACCTCCTCCAAAGGAGGAGGCTTTAGCCCTCTGTTCTTCGAGCGTTTTCTCAAAGGGATAGAGATCCACGATCACCAGGTCGATCTCGGGGATCTTGTATTCATTCATTTCCATTATATCTGTTTCCTGGTCGCGACGACCCAGGATGCCACCAAAAACAGAAGGGTGAAGTGTCTTCACCCTTCCTCCTAAAATGGAAGGATAGCTGGTCAGGGTTTCAACGGGAATGACTTTGATGCCCAGTTTTTCAATGAATTGCTGCGTGCCCCCTGTAGAATAAATGGTTATTCCCAGTTCACTCAATTTTTTTACAATAGTTTCCAGCCCGTCTTTATAAAAAACAGAAATAAGTGCTGATCGGATCTTTTTATTCATGTGGTTAGGTTGAGAAAGCAGGGTGATCGATGGCTTGGAGGCAGCCCCTGCGTTTTCAGAGGTGCCAAAGGTAGGTTACCGAAAGCTTATCACAAAAGCACCTTTTTCATTGATATCGTGATAAGCAATATGCAATGAATCGCAATCCCTTTTCCATTGTTTCAGTTTCCAGGGAGGAACAGAACTGTCAAAAACAAATTTCCTGACCCCGGCTGCAACAAACAGTTCGGGAATATTGAAAGTTGATCTTCCTGAAACCACCAGTAGATCGATCACGGGTTGTTGAATTGATCTTTTAAGGGATAAGAAACCGTCCAGGAGCAGGATATGCCTGCGGTCAAAGTTGATATAAGTTATTTCATTTAATATCCCGGACCCGGACCCTGTCCCTTCGACAGGCTCAGGGTCCGACAAACGGTGTAAAAGACGTGAAGGTTTAAAATTATATTTCAAATTCAATTCATCTCTTTCCAACTCCGGATCACCATAAAATCTGAACTTATTTCCATCTATAATATCCATTGCACGATGCCGGGGGATATCATATACAATGATCTTCGATTGGTCATGATGTTTGAGATCCGAAACCGAACGAATCACCAGGAAAAACAACAAGGATCCCAGGCTTATTTTCAAGAAAGCACCCGAACGATTCATGAGCCAGTACATACCTGCGGTGATAATGATCAACAGGAGAATGGCCTGGGGTATACTAACCTGTAATTCTTCCCATCTTGAAAAAGGAAGGGTATCCATTCTTTCTATAAAGGCATTCAGCAAACCGATCATTCCCGCCAGGACCTTTCCGATAAAAGCAGATATAAAAGGGATAAAGGAAAGGGCACAAAGCAGGATCTCTCCAAAAAGAATAAGACTGGATAATGGAACCGCCACCAGGTTAGTGATCAAAAAATAATTAGGGAACTGGTGAAAATAATAAATGCAAAAAGGCAGGCTCAATAACTGAGCGGCCAGGGTCACGGATATGGCTTTCCAGGCATGGTCCACCAGTTTGTTCCTGAAATAGACCAACTGATAGATTGGGCGCATAAAAATGACGATTCCCAGGATGGCCGAATAAGACAGTTGAAAGCCCAGATCCCAAAGCCAGAAAGGGTTGATACACAATAGTAAGAAGGCCGAACAGGAAAGTGTATTATATATGGAGTTACGCTTTCCCAGGCTTTCCCCCAGGATCATACAGCTGAACATCAGTGCAGACCTGAGGATAGAAGGTTGGGCGCCAGTCAAAAAACTAAACAACCACAGAATTGAAATAATGAACACCGGTTTGAGGTATTTTAGTTTCTTCTTATTCTTTATGGGTTTAAAACATTGAAGCAGGAGCAAGTAGATCAGACCGAGGTGCAAACCCGAGATCGCAATGATATGTACCACGCCTGAATTAGCGTAAGATTGGACCAGGTCCGGATCCAGGTCCTCTTTATACCCGATCAATAAAGCTTCTGCCAACCCAAGTTCTTTTGAAGAATGTATGTTTTTCCTTAGAACAGATAAGATCTTTTCCTGTAAACCACACAATAACCGGTCTGTAAATTTTATGGGAATTCCCGGTCGCTGTAGATATTCAGTGCTATCCAGGTAAACCTGGTGAGTAATGCCATGGAATACTGAAAACCTTTTAAAATCAAAGGCGCCTGGATTGCCCGTATTGCGAACAGGGGTAAGGGCCTTTTTAAAAAGGATCCTTGCCCCCATGGAAAGCCTGGCTGTCCGCGCACTCTTTTTTATATAAATACTGATCCGTCCTTTCAGGGGATGTATTTTTTGATCAGCCCCCAACATGCCCAGGTTAGCTATCACTTTATAGGATTTCGTTTTTTCAACCGGGGAGCCAATAACATTCGCAATCAATACGGACTCTTCCATTGATTCTCTGCCCATCCAGCGCGGATGATTCCGAACATCTTTATAAAAAGTCAGTAATGCCCCCAGGGAGAAAAAAATAATACTAATGGCAAACCCATTAAAAAAAACGAGTTGATAGCGTTTGAAAAAAGGAAGCAGGATATAAATTGTCAGGAAACCAAAGCCGGCGCACAAACTTATCCAGGAGACATGCCCCTGTATGTGAAAAATATATTGAAAGTAAATGCCTGAGGCTAAGGGAATGAATAGCCGGAGAAAGGGCGCATTTTTCCAAAAATAAGCAGAGGGCCGCCACATGAATAAAAGGTACAGGAAGGGCAGGAAGGAACCAATACCACTTTAAGGTAGATGATAACTGATAGATGATAGTGAATACATTGTATTGAATTGATCTCTTTATTCATGCTTGCTGCCTGAAGTGAATATCGAATATTGAACAAGGAATAACGAATATCGAAGGTGATTGTTTTACTTCATCATTCGATATTCCTTGTTCGATATTCATTATTCAGAAAGCTATCTACTCAAATACATACTCCTGTCCTTATACAATTGCCTGAAGTAAGGATCACGCAGATCTTTAATGAAGCGTATCGCTTCACCGGTTGATTTCATTTCAGGTCCCAGCTCGCGGCTGACACCGGGAAATTTATCAAAACTGAATACCGGTTCTTTGATGGCGAATCCCTGTAGCTTTTTTTCAAAAGTAAAATCCTTGAGTTTCTTGTCGCCCAGCATGATCTTGGTGGCAATATTTAAATAGGGGATCTGGTAAGCTTTAGCAATGAAAGGTGTGGTACGGGAAGCCCTTGGATTGGCTTCGATCACAAAGACCTGCCCGTCTTTAATGGCAAATTGAATATTGATAAGACCCTTGATCTGTAATTCCCGTGCAATTTTCTCAGCATATTCCTCCATCGTGTGCACGACAAGGGGTGTTAAATTAAATGCGGGTAATACGGCATTGCTGTCGCCACTATGAATACCGGCAGGCTCAATATGTTCCATCACACCCATTACATGAAAATCATCTCCATCGAAAATCGCATCGATCTCCGCTTCCTGGCATCGATCCAGGAAATGATCGACAAGTATCCTGTTACCAGGAATATGTTTCAACAGGCTCACCACGGCTTTTTCCAATTCCTCATCGTTGATCACGATTCGCATCCTTTGTCCGCCCAATACATAAGAGGGACGTACCAATACCGGGTAACCGATCTTATGCGCCACCGCCACTGCATCATCTACATCCAGTGCGGTACCGTAATCCGGGTAGGGAATTCCCAGTTCTTTCAGCCTGTCGCTGAAACGTCCACGATCTTCCGCAATATCCATGCTGTCATAGGAAGTTCCGATGATCGGTATTCCATTCTTATGTAATTTTTCAGCAAGCTTTAGTGCGGTTTGTCCGCCAAGCTGAACGATTACACCGTCAGGTTTTTCATGTTCCACGATCTCCCAGAGGTGTTCCCAGAATACAGGCTCGAAATAGAGTTTATCCGCCATGTCAAAGTCAGTAGATACGGTTTCCGGGTTGCAATTGACCATGATCGATTCATAACCGCATTCTTTGATGGCCAGCAAGCCATGCACGCAACAATAATCGAATTCAATTCCCTGCCCGATGCGATTAGGACC
>DATINK010000429.1:0-12441 GCA_035474355.1 Chitinophagaceae bacterium
GTATCGAACTGGGTATTCTCATTGATCTTCCCTGTGAGAAACCCTCTTCCGAGTGGACTATAAGGAACAAATCCTATTTCCAGTTCTTCTAAAGTGGGTAACAATTCCTCTTCAGGGCGTCTCCACCAGAGCGAGTATTCACTTTGAACAGCGGTAACGGGTTGCACGGCATGTGCCCGGCGGATCGTTTGAACGCCGGCTTCTGAAAGACCAAAGTGTTTCACTTTCCCTTCCTGTATTAAATCTTTCACTGCTCCTGCCACATCTTCAATTGGAACATTCAAGTCAACGCGATGCTGATAGAACAGATCAATTACATCTGTTCTGAGTCGTTTCAGAGATGCTTCCGCAACTTCTTTGATATGCGATGGCCGGCTATCCAATTCACCCCGTTTCGATGGGTCACTGTGAGAAGGGCTGAATCCAAACTTGGTTGCAATGACCAGCTTATCCCGGAAAGGCTGAAGCGCTTCGCCTACCAGCTCTTCATTTGTGAAAGGGCCATATACTTCAGCGGTATCGAAAAAAGTCACACCCCGTTCAACTGCTGCATGAAGCAGCGAGATCATTTCCTTCTTGTCGCCGGCGGGTCCATAACCATAACTCATTCCCATGCAGCCCAGGCCAAGAGCTGAGACTTCTAAGCCGCTGTTTCCAAGCCTTCGTTTTTGTATTTTTTTATCCATAGATATTTTGTTTGAAGAGAGCCTTTGCCAGCTGAAGACAAAGGAGGGGCTTGGGATCTAATGCAAGCTAATTACTTTTGTGATCGTCCACTTTCCGTCTTTGTTTCGCCAAATGATAACGAATTTACTGGGATGCGGAACATCGTTTTTTTCCTGGCTATTATGAAACAGATGTGATCCCAGTTCCGCAGCACCATAGCCGGGCAGGGGTGAAACTTCAATGCTTCCTTTTATTAATTCCCGGGTGACTTTGTCGCATATATATTTCTTAGTATTTTCTAAGATCACTTTTTTCGAAGTCTCCAATCCATTCTTGTCGGTATAGAACTCAATACTATCTGAATAGAATGCTGCCTGTTTTTCAATGTTGCAGGTGTTATAAGCGTCAAAGAACAGGCTGTCTAATTTTACGATTGTCTTGTGAAGCCCTGTTGTATCCTGGGCATGGCAATAATCAGCATACAGGATAGATAACAGGAGGGGTAAGAATTTCAATTTGATAGCTGACATGACCAAAGTTAAGTGAGTAGTTGCTCAAAAAAACCACCTATTTTATTTTCCCTGTCAATAAAATGGATTTCCAGGATCCAATGCCTGTTTCTCCCATTTGCGTCTGGTAAAAACATATCATTTGCGTTCTCAGGGTGAACATATAATTGATAATTTCCCGGCTCCAGTCTTTCGTGGGGAAATTCTCCGATCAAATGCCCCGCCATTTCTCCTCCGAATTCCCAACCGTACTCAGTTGCCTTTTGCACTGCGAATTTGAAAAGATCTGAGGCTTTTAATTTTTTGTGTTGATGAAACCATTCTTTGGTTTCAAACCAGGTCTTTTCTATATCGTGTTTCAGCTTATGTTTAGTTGCATTAGTCCCGATAACATAAGTTCTTCCTAGATCGGCTTCCCAGTCTTCGATGATAGGACCAAAATCAATAAATAAAATATCATCTTCCTGGATGACTAAGTTAGGCGGGTTTTCATAATAGGGCAATAAGGTATTGGCCCCGGACCTGACGATTCTTTTGTGCCAGTGTTTTTGAATGCCATAGAGTTCATCAGCCAATTCAAAAATTTCAGTATTCAGCTGCTGTTCTGTCTTGCCTGCTGTAATTAATTTCCGGGCTTCAACTGTCTTCAATAAGGCAAGCGCTATATTTTCCGCTTCCATTAATTTTTGGCGGGTAGTACTCATGCGATCATTTTTATGAGTACAAACATTCAAATCTTTTGTAAGAAAAAACTTGCCCTGGGGCAACTAGTGGCTTTTCGTGATCTGCTTCCTGATCCTGCTCAGGGAAGTGGGGGTAACCCCAATAAAAGAAGCCAGGTATTTTTGGGGAATGGTTTCCAGGTAAGCTGGTTTGTTTAATAAGTCCAGGTAGCGTTTCTCTGCAGAATCTTTTTGCAGGGAAGTAAACCGGTTGATCAGGTTTAAAATGACATCTTCCCAAAAATTCCTCATCATTTCCTGCATTTTTGGGTAGGATTGATAAAGTTTATTCAGTTCTGTCTTGGCAAGGCATAACACTTCGCTGTCTTCGATTGCCTGGAGGAAATAGTTAGAGGGGTTTTCGCTGATAAAGCTATAAATCTCAATAGCTGACGAATGCTGAAAAGCAAACCAAACAGACACTTCAATATCATCTTTCAAATAATATAAGCGCAAACAGCCTTTTTGAACAAATACCAGGTCTTTACAAGTCTCCCCCTGCTTTAATAGATAATCATTCTTCCTGACCACTTTACTTGTAAACTTGCTGGTAATATCTTCCAGTTCAGCATCTGAAAGGCTGACATATTGGGATATAAATTTATGGAGATCAGTATGCGTCATACATCATTCTTAAAGAAATGATACAATGAGTGGAACATGATCGCTTAACCGGGTCCAAAACTCACAGGCACCCACTTCGACCGAGTTTATTTTACTGGCAAGGTCTTTCGAAACAAAGCAATAATCTATATGATAGGGCTTGTCCTTATGACGATACATATATAAGGTAGGATGTTTTTCCTTTCCCTGGGTTTGTTTATGATGTAAGTGATAAGAACTATATATTCCTTTTTCTTCGAGCCTTTTGACAACGGTTGAATGATTCCCTTCACGATATTTCCTGTCCCAGATCGTGTTGCTGTTGAAGTCACCTACCAGGACCGTCCTTTTATGGGTTAATAAGTGATCGTAATGGTGGAGGGCCTTCCAGACTTGTTCTACATATTGCCCATCCGGATCATCAGGATTGTTGGCCCAAATGGCAAAAAGAGTAAGGGTGCTGCGTCCATGGGTTACAGAGATAGGAACAATGGTTCGTAACTTCTTGTTATGCCGAATAGGTGTGGAGAGTTTATACTTACTATAGGAGAAGATACCTAATCCCTTATTCTTGTTCTTCCCGAACCAAAGCATATCGGTTGGCTGCTGGATATGAGCAGGGAATTTTAACCTGTCGGGATGTTCGCATTCCGGGACAACTAAAATATCCGGGCGATATTGTAAAATAAAATCTGCCTTTCTGCGGAAAGCCATATTACAATTCCAGGTGATGATCTTCATGAGCAGGGCGGCTTAACTTATTTTCACGTTTTTGTTTTTATACCAAACCAACGGGCTTCCCGGTTGGAACCAAAATAATGTTTGTCTGCCACCAGGTCAGCGGAAGCTGCCGTATAAGTTCCGAAAGGCGAAGGGCCTGAGAAAAAGTCAACGTCCACTTTTCCGACCTGGTTATTTCCGAATTCTATATAACAGGTACCATTCCCTTTATAAGGGAAAGGTTGTTCACCATTTTGAAATTCCGCGATGATCGAAGCGGCAGCTACTTTTGCAGCGCCTTCGGCAAATACGCCGGCCTTGGGTGTTCCTACGCCATTTACATCCCCGATCGCATATACATGGGGATATTTTGTTCTGAGATTTGTTTTGTCTACGGGGATCCATCCATTCGTCGTCATGCCGCTTTGCTCCACCACTTCAGGAACAAGATGCCTGGGAACACCCAAAAACAGATCAAAAGGCATTTCCGTTCCATCGTCAAGAATGGCTATATGACGTGCTGGGTCAAGGGCTTTTACCAAATGCTTTGGAATGAATTTGATATTTCGTTCGGCAAATGCTTCCAACAAAGCTTTCGAGGTATCCGGGGAAGGGGGGATGGGGAGCCCGAAAGGCATAACGATGCTGATCTCACAATCATTGCGAATGCCGCGTTTCAAAAGATAATCATGCATCAGCAATGCGGCTTCACTGGGAGCAGGGGGACACTTAAATGGCGCTGAGCAAACGCCAACAATGACCTTGCCTTTTGAAAAAGCAGGAAGCACTTCCCGCAGACGTTGAGCACCTGCAAAAGAATAAAATTCATTTCCAGCTTCTGCAAGCCCGGGTGTGGCTTGAATATCGTAATCTGCACCCAGTGCAATGACCAATACATCAGCTTCATAACGCCCTTGCGTTGTTGTTACGATTTTTGCAACCGGGTCGATGGAACTGACAGTATCCCGGATAAATCTGACGCCGGGCTTTAGGATATTGCTATAATAAAGCTTTACCGCCTCCGGGGTTTTATGACCAAACATGACATCGAACTTTGAAAACCCAAAGTAAAAGGAATCGTTTTTATCTATTAAAATAAGATCGAGTTCCCCGCCTAATTTTTCAGAAAGGATCGTACTGAGTTCCAGGCCACCAAAGCCAGCACCCAATACAACTACGCGAAGAGGCATATTAATTGTTTTAGTTCGGTTAAGATACGAAATTAGGAAGGCAAACCCTTTTCCATGCTGCTTCACAAAACATCATCAGCCCATTCCCTAAAACCGTATTAAGTATAACTTCGGAGATGAGTTTTAAAAAATCGGTTTATAAGATCACGCACTGGGAAACCTGGCCTTATCGTGTGAAATATATTCCCTTAATTCCAGCCTGGCTTTGGTATTGCCTGCGCGCCCGGTCATGGTGGTTCTTCACTCCCTCGAATCCGTCATTGACATTTGGAGGTTTTGAAGGCGAAAGAAAAAGCGAAATGTACTCCCAGTTGCCGCCGGGCAGTTTCCCTAAAAGTATTTACATCTCTCCGACATTTTCTTTTGAGGAAGTTGAAAGGCTGGTGATCTCCAATAACTATAAATATCCATTTGTTGTAAAGCCTGATATTGGCACCATGGGGTTTATGTTCAGAACAATTGATCATGTGGACCAGTTACGACAGTACCATCATAAAATGCCATCGGATTATATCATCCAGGAATGGATCACTTACCCGCTTGAGGTAAGTGTGTTTTATTACCGTTTTCCTGACCAGCAAAAAGGGACAATAACAGGATTTATCAGGAAAGAATTTTTAGAAGTAAAAGGTGACGGAAGGTCAACCTTATGGGAGCTGATGCAGCAATATGATCGTGTGCAATTCAGGCTGGAAGAAATGAAAGCAAAACATGAGCATAAACTAAATGACATCATCCCCCCCGGGGAAATTTATATTTTGTCCAAAGCATTAAACCTGAGCCGCGGGGGAAAACTGGTCAGTCTTGAACATGAAAAAGACGAGCGATTGTTACAAGTGTTCGATGCGCTCAGTCATTTTACAAAATATTTTTATTACGGGCGGTATGACATAAAATGCAGTTCTGTTGAGGATCTGAAAGAAGGAAAAAATTTCTCCATCCTGGAATACAATGGTTGCGGGGCAGAGCCGCATCATGCATATGGAAACGGAAACACATTATGGCAGGCACAAAAAATATTCCTGCATCATTGGCGAATTCTATTCCGCATTTCAAAATTCAATCATCAGCATGGGATCCGTTATTGGGGCTTTAAAAGAGGCTGGAAGTTTTTAAAAGCTGCCAGGAAGGAGTATAACATGCTGAGAAAAATTGACGTTACTACAGAATTATAGGTCGCATGCTGATAGCATAAAAGGGCATCCTATTTTAGATGGCATCTTTTTTGCAAGATTATATATGCACTAGTAATCAATTAGTTATATGACAAATCTTGAACAACTGGCGATCATAGAAGAGTATAAAGCGCATCTGAATAACAAAGAATTTCCATGTATTGCGGCCCGGGCCTCCCTGGCAGCGCAACAAATTAAATGTTTAGTGGCTCAGCATTTGGCCTGCCCTGCGGATGATCAGGCAATACTGGAATTCCTTTATAATTTTGTTGATGAATACCGGCTATCAGATGATTTTTATCATAGTGCGGCAATTATATTCACCGACCCGCAGATCGATAACGAAAAGATGTTTGATGAATTAATGTGGCAAAGGCTACAGGCATTGGCCAACCTGGATGCAGTAAATCACCCTTACGACAACCGGGTGGATGCTGACCCCCGATCTGAAAAATTCAGCTTCAGTATTAAACAGGAAGCATTCTATATCATTGGGCTTCATCCGGCCAGCAGCAGGCTGGCACGCCGCTTCAGGTATCCGGCATTGGTTTTTAATCCGCATGCGCAATTTGAAAGTCTCAGGGAAACTGAGCATTATGAAAAAATGAAAAATACGGTTCGCAAAAGGGATATTGCCTATTCAGGATCAGTCAACCCGATGCTGGAGGATTTTGGCAAAGCATCCGAAGCGACACAATACAGCGGGCGTAAATATGATGCAAGCTGGCAATGTCCATTAAAAATCAAGCATGCAAAAACTTAACATCATTCCACCCCGCAGCGGTATTTCATTTATTTTAAAAAAAGATCAGCGGCTTAAAGTGGTGGATATTGAAGGTGAACAGGTTTCAGATTTTATATGCTATAACCTGGCTGACAAAGCAGAATACCTTTCCAGCGGCAGGACGATCGACTATGCCGAAACAATATATCTTACAAAAGGGCACCCCTTCTATTCAAACCGGAGCAATATCATGTTTGATATGATGGAAGATACGGTAGGTCAGCATGATTTTTTATTGACTCCCTGCAGTGCCGAAATGTTCCGGATCATTTACGGACATACGGAACCGCACCGGGGTTGCTTTGGAAACCTTAGTGAAGCGCTCAGGCAATATGGTATTACACCCGATAATATCCCTACTTGTTTCAATATTTTCATGAATGTGACAGTCGATGGAGTCAATGGAAAAGTGGCAGTCCTGCCACCCAAAAGCAAAGCCGGTGACTATGTTATTCTACAGGCAAGGATGGATCTTATAGTTGGAATGACCGCCTGTTCAGCGGGAATGAGTAATAACTTTTCCTTCAAACCGATCGGGTATCAAATTGAAGAATAATTCTCAGACTCTTAACGAGCCACGAAATGCTCTGCCGGCGTAGTAGGACTCTGCACCGTTATGATACACAAAGACCCTCCCAAAGCGGCGATCACAAAAAATGGCGCCACCCAGTTTCCTGACATCAGGAGGTGTTTTCACCCAGCTCGAGGTCTTTGTATCGAAATTTCCGAGTTGCTGCAGATCCCGGTATTGTTCTTCCGTTAAAACCTCAATGCCCATGTCAGCTGCCATTTCCATAGCGCTATTTGCCGGTTTATGTTCTTTCCTGGATGCCAGCGCCTCATGGTCGTAGCAAATACTTCTGCGGTCTTTCGGGCTTTCCGCCGAACAATCATAAAAAATGTATTCGCCCGTTTTTTTATCATATCCAACAACATCCGGTTCTCCACCGGTGAATTCCATTTCATTAAGCGACCAGAGTTTTTCTGCGTTGCTGTCTAGCTTCGCCTGTACTTTAGCCCATTCAAGGCCTTTATGGCGGTTCATGTTTTTCTCAAAACGGGTTTTTAATGTCTTGAGTAGTTCATCACGTTGTTCTTTTGATAATTTATTTTTCATTCTAGTAGGGATATAGATAAAATTATTTCGATTTCGCGGCAATGGTGACCAGTTTCTCTAAAATTTTCAAATCAACATCCTCCAGTTTATTTATATAAAGACAACCCATGCCGGTCTTGTGCTTGCCTAATTTACTTAACGTATCGGAGTATTGTTTTATATCCAGGACCAGGTGTAATGAGAAGTTAGCTTTCCGCGGGGAAAAACCAATTTTGAACCAATCCACTTCTCTGCCACTGGCAGGACTTTTATACCTTACCATTCCAAAACCGATCATTGCACTGCCCCACATTTTGGGCTTTTCCCGGGTGGCTTTCTCCATCATTGTGAGTAATACGTAACTGTCTTTACGTTTTTGCTCATCCGCGATACTGTCAATGAAACCAGCCACACTGGCCGAATTTTGCCTGGTTTTAATTTCTGCTAATTTACCCATAGGAAGTATTTTTTATTCACACACAAGTTGGATGTATACAGTTTATCCTTTGGAAGCCATTGCCTCTCCATAGGAGTCATAATATTCCCTGTGCTCACATAGCTTCCCATCTCGGAAATAAAATACCATAGCCCAGTCCCCGGAATAAGAATTTCCTGTTTTCTTGGATTTTGCATCCCAGCGTCCCAGCGCGACCACCTTGTCACCTTCACCAATAAGTTCCTTTACCTCAAATTTGGGAAAATCCTTGTTCTCGTAAATAAGCCTGAAAAAATCCGCTACGCCCTTTTTCCCTTTGTAGACTTGTGCATAAGGAAGGATTTCAGTAGGTCCGGGACAGGTCCAAATAATATCATCTGTAAGCAGATCGAGTATCGCCGGTACATTGCCTTCGCCAAAATAGCCATAGAGTGCCTGGGCCATCTCTTTGTTCTTCATGATAGTTGTTTCCATTTTAAAATCTGGTTTTTGATGAATGAATTAAAGGTATAAAAATGAACTGTATTACTTCTTCGATGCCTGATAATGATGAATTGTAAAGCGACTCCAGCCCTTTTTGGTTTTTGATTCCACTGCCCAGTTAAATCCTCCTTCCGGGTTCGGCCAGTAGATCATCCGGGCAAGCCCCGCCGGCATTTGAGCATGAAAACAAATGGCTTCCGGGTGAATATCTGTTCCATCAGCAATCGTTCCTTCTGATCTTTTACCATCTGAAGTAAATGACCAGAATGAAATTTTATCATCACGCATTCCAATGATGGCATGCTCCTGGTATTCATATTTGGAAAAAACCCATTTTGCTGTCAATTGAATATAATTACCTCCAAGTACAGGCTCCAGTACTCTTGTACATTTTAGTTTGCCCATGGGGGAGTTTGCTTCCGCCACCCAGGCACCCAGCAAGGGAGAGAATACACCTAGTTTCCCACGCCCTTTTTTCCAAACGGCTTTTTGTTTGCTCATAGTTTAATAATTCATCAGTTTCCTTTTGACCAATCGATCACTGCCTGTGAACTGCCGCCATTCTCAGCATAGGTTTTCACTTTTTCTTCTTCTCTTATACCTGCATACAGCAGGTTTTTTGAAAGATCAACGACAATGATAAAATTAGTTGAACCGCAATTATGTTGCTGGCACCCGGATGCAATAAAATCATCCCCTTTTATTTCTATGGGAACCTCAACAGCCCAGGTCTCTTTCAGGAAATTAAACCTGTCCCCAAGCAATGATCGAAGACGTGCGGTAAGCTTTGGGTCATCCAGTAATTTTACATCGTTTGGATACTTTCCTGCCATCTTTCTCAAATATGAAAAATCACCTTCACCTGGTTGGTTGATCTTTGGCAGCGTATCTGCATATTCAACAGGCATTTGAGCTGTGTCCTTATTATTCAGGGCTTTTTCTTTCTCGCCTGATTTACTTTTTTGATTACAGGATGACATGATCAGTGTCATTGATAATAGGGTGACCAGTCCTGTGAAATGTAAATAACGCATAAGCCTAATTTAATTTATTGATCGTCTTTATCTAATGCCTCTAATGTCTCTTCCAGTTTAGGTACAAGGGCTTTGAAAAGTCGCGAGGCGGCCTGGACATCCCCATCCAGGGTACCATGAACATCATTCCCACAATAACTGACATATCCTTTCACCTGGGCAGGAGTACCCGGGTATAGTAAGAGCGTTTCTGATCCGCTACCTATACAGGGGTCACCCCTTACCGGGATATTCTTTATATGAAGCGAATCCAGGGATTTTAGAAACGAACGATATTCGGATTTTTTCAAAGGGAATGATTTTTTCAATAACACCTTACTCCAGGTTTCTACAAAGAAATATACCCGGTTAGGCATTACCTTGATTGTATAATTTCGTCGTGTTTGATAAGGAGGATCCCATAAGCCATATACAAGGGTGTCCCCCGAATTAGTAATTAGCGCCTCATGGGCACTGCTCTTACCGGGGTAAAGCAACAACAATAGTATGGATACAATCGTGTATTTCATCGGTACTTTGTTTGGCTACATCATTTCTTCAGTTCATAAGCTTCCCTGAGCCATGTTAAGAACTCCTTATCGATATCTTTTTCACTGAGTAATTTAATGGTGGTGTGAAAACGATTGGTAGTAGCTTGCTCCACTTTACTGACCCGTATGCTTGTTAATTTGTAAGGAAGGTGAAATTCCAGGTTAATATAATTACTCCTGGTATAAATACCGGCAAAAGCAAAGCGGTTGACTACATGGATACTGGTCTTCTTGGGCTCGATCTTAATCGGACCGAATTTGTGAAATTCCCTGATAAGCCGGTCGTAGATCTTAGCGACTATCGGTTCTTTGTTTTTTAAATGATCAGTTTCGGAATACATCATGCCTCGATTTGACGATTAAGTTACTGCTTTTTGAGAACGGGGAGCATCCGGTACCTTGATCACATTCACCCTCCCCGCTTCACCTGAGGATTCCATGCGGGATAAGAACAAGCAGGAAAATGCTTTTTTTCATGTTGATTGCGTTTCAAAAATCTTGTCAGAACCCCAGCTTCTTCTTTTCCTTCTTGCTTAATTCCGCTGCAATGACTGCCTGCGGATGGAACACATCATATTGTTTTCCCGGCTGCAGGATCCCGGGATCGTTTTCGCCAATATAAAAATGCAAAGGCAGGTAATAGTAAGATGTATAGCCATCGTCCTTCAGCAACTTTTTCTGATCTAAATAAAAAGTGGAGACGCTGACATAATACTTCTCACTCTCTTTATTGAAAACGGCGATCGGCTGACCCGGTAAAATTTCAGTACCCTGGCTAACCAATAATTGAATGGGGGCCAGGAATGTATAATTGATCAGGCTGCCATCCCGGTGTTCAATAGCGATCTTGTTCCGGCCGCTTTTATAAAAAGTTGTTTTCTTTTCCCCTTCGGTAACCGTATCGATCACCTCGAAAACCGTCCCCGCCCTGGCCGCACAAACGGTATCATATAGTTTATAGATAAACCCCATACCATAATATTCTGTATTCGTATTGATCCCTAATTTATCAGCAATGGAACTCACTTTATAACAACGTAACCGGTTTCCCACTGTAGAAGGCAGTAAATACAGGAAGGAACTATCCGGCGCCTTTTTAAAAGCAGTACCCGGGTAAAACCGGTAGTTATAACGAAACTCATTACTCATCATCGGGATCTTGTTCAGCCGGATGATCTCTTTTCTACCGTATTCCACGGTTACAATCGCGACATTATCATACAGGGTCACATTGCTGGAATAACCGAGGAGGGTGCTGAATTCTATTTTGATCGTGTAAGGGGCCTGGGCCCTGCTTTCGGCATAAATACTGACGGTATTATCGGAGTTGCCTACCGTGGTACAGGTGATCAATGAATATTGGCTATGGGAAGGAATCAGGTTGAAAAGAAAAGATATTATGGTAATGAAATACTTCATTTTCTGATTAGATCCCCGCCCCTGTATTTTGAAACTCTCCGAAATCAGTACAGAGAGATACCCACTATAAACTATCAGTTTTCAGTTATCAGTTATCAACTAAGCTTCGATTCGCTTCATCCTCGGCACCAGGAAATGCATGATCAACCAGCCCAGTAAATAGGCCCCGGCACAGATCCCAAACATGATGTAATAGGCTGTCTCGATCTGGTTAATGCTGCGGTAATGCACAAATAGTTGCTTTTGTACAAGAAGAGACAAGGCAATGCCCCCAAAGCCTCCAAACATGCCACCCATTCCCGTAACCGTAGCCGTTGAGTTTTTCGGAAACATATCACTCACCGTTGTAAAAATATTGGCACTCCATGCCTGGTGGGCCGCTGCTGCGATCCCGATCACTCCTACAGCATACCACATATTCATTTTGCCCAACACTAATGCAAAAAAGATGGGAAATACCAGGAAAGCATAGATCAGCATCGAGGTTTTACGGGCTTTGAATACAGGCATTCCTTTTTTAATAAAATTCATGGGCAACCATCCGCCCCAGATACTGCCTACTGTTGAGATAATATATACAGTAGCCACCGGCCAGCTGGCAGCCTGTAATTTTATTTTATACACACTTTCAAAAAAATCAGGTAACCAGAACAAATAAAACCACCAGATAGGATCGGTTAAAAATTTCCCAATGATAAAAGCCCAGGTCTGCTTATAGCCGATCAACTGCCTCCAGGAGAGTTTTGGCTGCTCGGAGGTTTCGATGGCCTCATCTTTATCACTTTGGATATAGGCTAATTCGCCGGCGGATAATTTTTTATGTCGCTTGGGGATCTCGTAATAGACCATCCAGCAAATAAGCCATACAAAACCAAGTAGCCCCGTGGAGATAAAAGCCCATTTCCAGCCCCAGTGAACGACCATCCAGGGCACACACAAAGGGGTTACGATGGCGCCAATATTTGCCCCGGAATTAAAAATGCCGGTTGCCAGGGCTCTTTCTTTTTTCGGGAACCACTCGGCTACTGTTTTGATAGCAGCCGGAAAATTGCCTGACTCTGTAACTCCCAATGC
>DATINK010000430.1:0-10338 GCA_035474355.1 Chitinophagaceae bacterium
CCGCAATGGATTCCAGCAGGGGCTTCATATTCATCCAGGCATCCCGGTCACCTCCCGGCATAATGCAGGGACCGGTCCTTGCTCCCTGCTCACCTCCGCTTACCCCCATACCAACAAAGTGAATCCCCTTTTCTTTCATAAAATTGACCCGGCGCAGGGTATCGGTATAATGAGAATTTCCACCATCGATCAGGATATCTCCTTTATTGAGCAAGGGGAGAATATCACTGATAACGCTATCTACGATAGGACCCGCAGGAACAAGCATCAGTAATTTTCTTGGCAGGCTTAGATGATTGACAAGATCAATAAAACTTTCTGCTGATCTTAATTTGGATGGGTCTTTTGCAGAGGATAATAGTGCGGCTCCTTTTGCAGGGTCCTTATCATAGCCAATCCCGAGATATCCATGATCGGCCACATTCAACAGGAGGTTTCGTCCCATGACTCCCAGCCCGATCATGCCCAGGTCAAAAGATCCGTTATTCATTCATGTAATTTACGATTTATCGCCCCCATCCCCTAAAGGGGTGTAACAAATTATAATCGTACTTCGTATTTCGTATTTCGTAGTTTATTCCGGCGGGATAGGTTCTCCACGATGACAGGTTTTGCAATGAACCGTATTGAGATATTCCGGTCGCTGGTCCGGATAGAAATTAAAATAGCTTTTGTTGATCATGATCATCATGCGCATCATATTCCTCGCATTCTCTTTCATCGGATTCGTGTCCAAAGGATAGTTCAGACTGTCAGGCATGTTCGGAAATGGGGTATGGCAGAATTTACAATCCACGCCGAGGGCAATATTATATGCCTTCATGATGCTGTCCAGTTTTTGATCACTGATGTCCTGCGGAAGTACTTTTAAGTTACGGTCTGCCCGTGACGGCATCCTGACGGCAGCAACGCCAAAGAAGATCATTCCGGCAATTACTGATATGGCTATTAGTTTTTTATTATACATAGAGATAACAGGGTCATCTTTTATATGACGAGCCCATTAACTAATTAGAAGCATGCCGGTTAAAAATTATCTCTCTTGATATAACGCTCAAAGAATTCATAGGTCCTGAGCATCTGGTCAATACGCTGGCGGTTATTGCCGCTCCGGGTAATTTCATGCGTTGCGCCCTGGTGGCGCACATATTCCACGGGCCGGCCAAGCACTTTCAGGCTCCTGAACATCATTTCTCCCTGTACAAATCCGGTACGACGGTCATTGTCTCCATGAAAAATAATATAGGGCGTGGTAATATTGTTTACATACGTAATCGGTGATTCTCTTTGGAGAATGGCTTTTGTAGCGGGTTCCCAGGGGTAACCGCCAAAGTAATTAGGTACGAGCCTCCATGCATTACCCTCACCAAAAAAAGTAGCGAGATCATATACGCCACGTTGAGAACAAGCGGCTTTAAATCGATGATCATGCGCGATGATCCAGGCAACCAGGTAACCAGCATAAGAGCCTCCTGTAACCACAAGTTTAGAAGTATCGGCCCAACCTTCGGCAACCGTTTTATCCAATGCGGTCAGTACATCGCTGGTGGGACCGGTACCCCAATCATTCACATTACCTCTTAAAAAATCAAGTCCATAACCGCCACTTCCCCTCGGGTTGGAATAAATGACACCATATCCTTTACTGCAAAAGAATTGGTATTCGTGCCACATACTGCTTTCACCGGGGCCCCACATAGCAGAAGGACCCCCATGTATTTCGAGTAAGAGCGGATATTTTTTTCCGGGTTCATAATTCGCGGGTTTCATTACCCAGTATTCGACCGTCATTCCTTTATCATTCTTAAAAGAATGCTTTTCCGGCATGACGAGCTTTTTCCCGGCGATCCATTCCGCATTAAAATTGCTGACCCGTTTTGCATTTGCTGCGGAGGCATCAGCCATAAAAAGTTCAAAAGGACTGGCTATCTCGGTTTTAACGAAAACCAGTTTATCATTCACCAGGTCAAAACTCCCGATACCGCTATTGAAATCAGTTAAGGGTTGTACTTTTTTCGTGCTTACCTCTGCGCGATACAATGGCGCACCGCCATTACTTTGGGCTGTGAAATAAATATATTTCTCATCCCCGCTCCATACCAGGTTACCCTTATTACGGTCAAATGGTATATCGATCATTTCTTTTGTCGTTCCGTTCAACGGCATGATCGCCAGTGTGGGAATACTGACGAAAGAAGTATTTCCATATTGAAAAGCCAGCCATTTCCCTGAGGGAGAGATGCTGGGAGAACTATAATTCCGCCCTTCTTCCCCCAATAATTTTTTCATTCCACTGCCATCCGTATTCACGATGAATATTTCATTCTCAAGGGAGCGATCGATATTCTGGGATGAATCCACATCGCCGCCGAATATCACCTGTTTCCCATCCGGGGTAAAAGCGGCAGAGCCAAAACGGTAAAAACCCGGGGTAAGTAATTTCGGTTTCGCATCTGCCTGTGCATTGACAATAAAGAATTTGTTGAAGCTGATATCGGCGTTAACGTCCGTTTCATCCTGGAAATTCAGTTTGTTAAGGACCTTTGCTTTCTTGTCGGTAACATCATTATCGAGATATGCCCTGATCTCTTCCATGCTTCCGTCGGGGTCGGCTTTCGCCGTGGAGGTTTTTAAGTTTTCATTCTTATCAAATCCAGGTTTTTCGAACGACCATTTGGGAATATCCTTTCCAGGGTTGAGAATCGAATCTTTCAGCAGGTCCTTCATTGGAATATTAGATGAAAAAAGGATCTGTTTTCCATCCGGGCTCCATTTTGGTGATCCCGCACCATATTTAAATTTTGTCAATTGCATGGCTTCTCCGCCATCCAATGGCAGAAGAAAAATCTGGGGCTTTCCATCAACCGCCCTGACAAATGCCAGCTGTTTTCCGTCGGGACTGAAATCGGCTTGTGATGACCCTTCTTTACTGGTCATTTGGCGGGGTATCGAATTACCATCGGTTCCCAGCAGCCAAAGCTGGTTGACATATTTATATTCCAGTTTGCTTTCCCCATCGGGTTCAATAACGGTAACCGTAAACACCGCTTTACTTCCATCTTTACTGAGACTCACTCCGTTGATCGACCTGACTTTCAACAGGTCACTTACTTTAAAGGGTTCTTTGGTATTTTGGGCGCACAAGCCGGAAAAAATAGAAGAAAAAGCTGCCAGGAAAACGATCTTACGCATATACATAATTTAATTCCTGAAAGTACGAAGAAACTAAAGAGGTCATAATAGTCAAATGGGTCAAACAGGTCATATTAGACTGAACTCGAAATAAAATTAATTACCCCCTTTAGGGGGGCAGGGGGCGACTCGTCAACTTTTAGTAAATTTGACCCATGCCTGAAACAATTACCGCCCCCCTGACCGCTAAAGATTTCGTGACCGACCAGGAAGTACGCTGGTGCCCGGGTTGCGGAGATTATTCAATACTCGCACAGGTTCAGAAAGTGATGCCCACATTGGGTATACCCCGTGAGAATATCGTTATCATCTCCGGGATAGGTTGCAGCAGCCGGTTTCCCTATTATATGAACACCTATGGGATGCATTCGATCCATGGCCGCGCCACAGCAGTGGCTTCCGGATTAAAAGCTTCGCGCCCGGAACTGAGTGTCTGGATCGTTACAGGTGACGGAGATGGATTAAGTATCGGCGGAAACCACACCATTCATATTCTTCGCCGCAATTTTGACGTGAACATTTTATTGTTCAACAACCAGATATATGGCTTGACAAAGGGACAGTATTCACCAACGTCAGAAGAAAATAAAATAACCAAATCCACTCCCTTCGGAAGTATCGATCATCCTTTCAATCCATTAGCACTTGCCCTGGGCGCCGATTCAACATTTGTTGCGCGAAGTATGGACCGCGACCCCAAACACCTTCAATCAATGTTATTGCGTGCTAATGGACACAAAGGGACATCTTTCCTTGAAATATATCAGAACTGCAACATCTTCAATGATGGCGCATTTGAAATATTCACGGAAAAAGGAAGCAAGGCACAGGAAACCTTATTCCTGGAACAGGGAAAACCATTGACATTTGGCAGCCAAAATGAAAAGGGTATCAAACTGGATGGATTTACACCGGTAGTTGTCGAGCTCAATAACGGTTATAGTGCAAATGACCTGTGGGTACATGACGAGAATGATATTTACAAAGCACAGATACTGGTAAGGATCTTTGATGATCCCCGCACAGCAGCCCATCTTCCCCGCCCCTTCGGTGTGTTTTATCAAACTACCCGTCCCTGTTATGAGGACGTCATGGCAAAACAGATCGAAGATGCAAAGGCTAAAAAGCCGGCTGATCTCGACAAGTTGTTAAAAGGAAATGAAGTGTGGGTGATCAATTAGACTGCTTCCACAGTCCTGAGTTCTCTGTCTGCGAGTTTAAAAACTTTCTTTTTCTTTCTTTCATACCACCATTTAGGGGCGGTTTTTTTCATGACCGTATCGATGTTGCGCATGCCGATCAGGTTCCAGGCTCCTTTTAGTTTTCCGCCCAGGGATGGCAGAAAGGCCCTTAAGCTTAAAGCAAAACCACTTTCAATATATTCCATATGGTGCCAATAACCGGAGGGCATGAATAAAGTATCTCCGGGCTCCAGGATAAAATCATATCCTTCGGCGAGTTTCAGTGCCGGGAATTTTGAATAATCCGGGGTCCCGTTATTCTCATAATAATTTGAAAAATCAGCCAGGCTCAAGACTTCGAATGGTTTGCGATAAAGTTTATGCTGTTCCTTGAAAGGAAACATCAGCACTCTTTTTCTTCCTCCGAACTGAGTATGCAGGATATGAGACAGGTCGATGTCGAAATGCATATGCGTGATCGAAGTGGCGCCACCCGTAAAAAGCATCGGGTATTTTTTTATAAACCCTTTCATCAGGTGCTCGGGCCAGGCAAAATCGTTGATGAGCTGGGGCGCGTGATCAAAAATGTTGAACAGGAATATTCTCCAGGCAGCCGGGCCGCTGCGGATCATGTCGATGTACTCCCCGAAAGTTTTGTAGTCATCCGCTGAATTGATCGGGGTATAAGCGTCGCTTTTTACATTATTATAGATGGGAACTTTCTTGTCACCGACCAGGTCTTTGAAATAGTCCCAGTTCCATTTCTTTATGGCAGGCCACTGGCTAGCGGTGTCTTTTATGATAACCGGGATGCCGGGATGATAGTAATCTCTTCTAAATACCTCCGGGTCAATGGTTTCGAGCACAGTAACCGGTTCTAATCTCATAAAAGGGGGGCTTGTGATACGAGGACCTAAATTACAAATTGTCCGGAAAAACAACGATGATCCCGCTCTTTTTAACGGTATTAATAAAAATAAAAACACCGCCCTGTTGGGGCGGTGCTATATGATAGATTGCTGACTATAAACTAAATAACTCTGTGCCTGCGGTTATGCCTGATAAAATACAGTTCACGGCGGTCACGCTTTTTCATTTTCTGCAATCTCCTGCGCTCCATGGGACTTACGAATCCGTCACGGTGGGCATTCCGTTGCGCTAAATGGTAGCGGGCTACGTCGTTTCTTAAATGAGTTCTTTCCATTCGGGTTACCTGGCCGCTGATCCGGTTCCGCTGGAATCTTCCACCGGGCGTAAGCTGGGCGGAGGCGGTCATCGATATGCCTAATATGAGAAGGCAGGGGATTAAAATCTTTTTCATCTTGGGTTATTTTTAATCAATTAATAATGTAAGTGTAAGACCGGGATTGGAATGCGGGGTTTAATGAGGTGCCGGATATTAACAGTCGAACAATTCCGCATTTACAGGCTTGAGCCGAAAGGTTTTGCGATGGTATTTGGATAAACCATGTTGTTCCATGGCCCTGCGATGCTCTTCGGTCCCATATCCTTTATTAGTGGTCCATCCATAATAAGGAAATTCCAGGTGCAGGCTTTGCATGTATTCATCGCGGTATGTTTTTGCCAGGATACTGGCCGCCGCAATGGAAGCATACTTACCATCGCCACCGATCACACATTGAAAAGGAAGGCGCTGGTAACGGACAAACCGGTTACCATCAACAATAATAAAACGGGGTCGTTTATTTAATTTATCAAGGGAAAGATGCATGGCCCTGATAGAAGCTTTCAGGATATTGATCTTATCGATCTCTTCATTATCCACAGCAGCCACAGCAAAAGAGATGGCTTCCTTTTCTATAATGGGCCTTAATTCATTTCGTTCGCCTGCGGTCAATTGCTTCGAATCATTTAAAAGCGGATGAAAAAAACCTGGAGGAAGAATCACGGCGGCAGCATAGACCGGTCCTGCGAAGCATCCGCGCCCCGCTTCATCACAACCGGCTTCGGTGAGTTGATCCTGGAAAAAAGTTTTCAGCAAGAAAGAATCTTTTACCAAAAATAATGACTTAGGACTTAGTAGTAACTTTATACATACACACAATCAAAGCGATCATGCGGTCGTTGCGTACTTCCTGGCTCCCCCTCTTACTCGGTCTTATTTCCGGGTACCTGTTTCTTAGTGGATTTATTGGCAGCGGTAAAAAAGCCCAGGCTTCGAAAGATGAAACCAATGAATGGCAGGGGCCGGATATCAATCTATTACCCAATACTGAAGAAGGGAATATGATCCGGTATGGAAGGGAACTCATTGCGAATACTTCCACATATCTCGGACCTAAAGGAAGGGTGATGCAGGTCAGCAATGGTATGAATTGCCAGAACTGTCATGTGGAATCGGGAACAAGGGCCTTTGGGAATGCGTTGGCCATCGCAGCTAAAACCTATCCGAAATTCAGACCCCGAAGCGGAAAGATAGAATCCCTTGAATTCAGGATCAATGAATGTATGGAGAGAAGCCTCAATGGCCAGGCCCTCGATTCGCAGAGTAAGGAAATGAAAGCCATGAAAGCCTACCTGCTATGGATTGGAAAAGGGCTCAAACCGGGAATGACCCTGGCTGGTTTTACCACCATCGAACTTCCTTACTTAACCAGAGCGGCTGACCAAGTTGCGGGGAAGCAGATCTTTGAAACGCAATGCGTGAGGTGTCACGGCTTTGACGGGAGTGGCCTTATGTTACCTGACTCGAGCGGGTATTTGTATCCGCCTTTATGGGGTTTGGGAAGTTATAATACCAGTGCAGGTTTATACAGGATCTCCAGGCTGGCAGCATTCATTAAATACAATATGCCTTTTAACCCCGTGCAAACGCCTCCGCAATTGAGTGATGAGGATGCCTGGGATCTTGCGGCTTATATCAGTTCACAACCCCGGCCGGAAAAAAAATTTTCTTATGACTGGCCGAAACTGGAAACAAAACCACCCGACTTTCCTTTTGGTCCCTATGCCGATGCTTTCAGTGAAAAGCAACATAAATATGGGCCGTTCACGCCTATTAAAGAAGCTGCTAAGAAGCTTTAAGTTTTAGGTTCTAAGTTTTAAGTATACTTTTTTTACACTTTCTCTATACTTAAAACTTAACACTTAAACCCTAAAACCAGTTCTAACCAGCAAAGCAGTATTGGCATCCATATTCCTGCGCTCTGCCAATGGCCCATATACCCGAAGGCACTACTTCTATACCCGGAATGAGGGCGGCCATCCACTCTTTTTTTACTTCTTCTACCGGCATATTCATTTTACCGGCTGCAGTTGCAGTGAATACAGCAATGGCCATATTACAAACACAAAACTGAACACCATTAGATTGCAGGTCATTGATCCCAATATCAAGTATGCCCAGTCCCGGAAGAGAAAAATCGCCTTTAGCGGGCATCCAGAAAGGATTGCGTTCAGCGGGCTTTTTTGTTTTAGGATCTTCGGCTTTGAATAATTCTCCCAGCTTATATTTTGCCCATAGATCGTGATTAAAAGCATAGCCGATAGCAGTATGCCTTAATACCACAACGGCATTATTGCTTTTTTCAGGCATTCCGGGGGCGGCGTTTGTCAGCAAAAAAACCTTGGGCCAGGCAAAGGGAAAGATCTCATGGGGTTGGGTGGCATCAAATACCATCCGGTGCTTTCCTTTCATTTTTTTAAATACAGCTTCGGGGTCAGTTGCATCGAAACCTTCATCCATCTCATTGGCCTGAACACCGATTGACGGAGTAAAAGTTGCAATCCCCATGGCTGCTGCACCTGTTGCGAGGGAGCCAATAAATTTCCGGCGGCCCGTAGCTTGAATTTTGTCATTGGTTGCCATAAAGAGTATTTATGATTGATAATAATGATTGCGTAAAAGGCAGGAGAAGCTACAAAAAAAAATCTAACCTGAAATCGCCGCAAAATGTAAGCCGGAATTCGTGCTGCTATACCTTTGCGCCCGATGGAATCAAAAGACATACAACGTTCATCCCGCCCGGTGGCCACCTGGCTCCTGGTCGGTGTAGGGATGCTGATCATCCAGGTTTTGCTGGGAGGAATTACGAGGTTGACAGGCGCCGGGCTTTCAATCACTGAATGGAAACCTATTATGGGGGTTCTTCCACCCATGAACGAACAGGATTGGAACACGGCCTTTGAAAAATATAAACAGATCGCCCAATACAAATACCTGAATTCCCATTTTACACTGGGGGAATTCAAATTCATTTTCTTCTGGGAATGGCTGCACCGGGTCTGGGCGCGACTGATCGGCGTGGCATTTATTATACCCTTTGTGGTATTCCTGGTACAAAGAAGGATAAAAAAGGAAATGATCAAGCCGCTGCTGATCTTATTCCTTCTGGGCGGTTTGCAGGGACTGGTGGGATGGATCATGGTAAAAAGCGGGCTTGAAGATTCAGCACTTTTATATGTAAGTCATTATAAACTGGCGATTCATTTTGTACTGGCCCTGGGTGTTTTGTGTTATACGCTCTGGTTTGCCATGCAATTGCTGGTCCCGAAAGAAAACCTGGTTCTCAACAAGCGTTTTCATTCTTTCATGAGCTGGTTAACTGGTTTACTTGTCATACAACTCATTTATGGCGCTTTCATGGCCGGATTAAAAGCAGCATCGGCCGCGCCTACCTGGCCGCTGATCAATGGCGAGTGGTTGCCCGGAAATATTCATAGTTATGGGAACCGTCAATTCAATGGACTTTCTTTCCTGTCCGATAACCCGCTCGTTGTACATTTTATTCATCGCAATCTTGCGTTCATCGTTACCGTGCTGATCGGGATAGGATGGTGGAAGGCAAGAAGAATGAGTGGGTCGGTTTTATTTAATCAGCTGAAGAATATCCCAATGATAATTGTATTCGTGCAAGTGATCGTCGGTATCCTTACTGTTATGCAAGCTTCCAATAGCAGGGCATTTCTATGGTTGGGTGTTGCCCATCAGTTCAATGCCATGTTATTATTGCTTTCATTGACCGGACTCCTCTATATTGTAAGGAGGAAAGCTTATTTTTAATAAACCATTTTCCTGATGAAGGCCCGTCTGCGCGGTTTTTTTTATTCCTTTCCCGTTCAATTAGTATTTCTGCATTTCAGGAAATACCAGATCCTTTTATTTTTCTGGTTTGTGTTGTTCAGTACGGTGAATGGCAGTTTCATGAAGATATTCGGAGCAGATTCACTTTACCTGGGCCCGGAATACCTGGGAAATGTAAACGCGTTTGCTTCCGCGATGGTAGGCATGTCGATCGGGATGTTCATCATGAGCTGGAACATTACTTCTTTCATTCTTTTCAGCCGTCATTTCCGCTTCCTCGCCGCCACCACGAATCCCTTTCTTAAATATTGCATCAACAACTCCATTATACCCGCCCTGTTCCTCATCTTTTATTTTATCAAGGCCTACCAATTCGATCACTACAAAGAACTCATTCCATTCTCACAGATCCTGCTCCTCGATGGTGGGTTTTTATTCGGGCTGATATTCATGCTGGCCGCTTCCTTCTTTTATTTTTTCCGGGCAGACCGGTCGATCATGCGTAGGATGATGCCGATCATGAACAATCCCAGTGAATATATCACGCACCTCAGGCCCGTGCAGGAGATCTATCATGCCGAAAGTATCATCAAAGTGGAATGGTATTTCGAATCGCTGTTTAAAATACGCCGTACGCGTGATGTGAAACACTACACGAGGCAATTCGTTGAATCCATTTTCAAGCGGCATCACTTTGCCGCCATTTTATCGGTGTTTGCCGCTTTTCTTTTTCTCGTGCTGACAGGATTTTTCCTGGACCGGCCGGTCTTTCAATTACCCGCCGGCGCCAGCATCACGATCTTCTTTTCCATTTTGATCGGAGTGGCCGGCGCCATCACCTATTTTCTACAGAGCTGGAGTGTTCCCTATTTAATCGGTTTAATGTTAGTGTTGAATGTTTTTTATAAACTCAACTGGATC
>DATINK010000431.1:0-10188 GCA_035474355.1 Chitinophagaceae bacterium
GATGCATTTCCAAGGCCGGATGCAAGCACGGATCGTTTCCTGTTTGCTTCAACGCTCGGATATATGGATGGTTCTTTTATCAAATGCAGAACGATCAACCTGGGATATGATATCCCGGCAAAGTTTTTTGGACATTCAGGAATCACCGGGTTAAAAGTATATTTCCAGGCAGTGAATCCTTTTGTGATCTATTCGCCATTCAAACGCGATGGATTCGGTCCGGATCCTGAAGGAAATGGTTATGGTGGTTCGGTGACCTCTGCACAGGCCGGCAGCAGTATCGGCACAGGCGGAACCGGTGGACAGGGCCGCCAGATCAGCGTGAATGCGAATAACCCTTCTACCAAGCAATATAATTTTGGCATCAATCTTAAATTCTAAACTTCAAAACCGTTATATATGAACCGCATTAAAAAAATAAGCATGGTAGCACTGATTGCCGTTACCTTGTTTGGAAGCGGATGTAAAAAACTGCTGGAAGAACATCCGCAGTCTGCTATCGTCCCTTCTCTCTTTAATTCACCCGGAGGTATCCTGGGAGGGATAGCGGGAGTCTATAATGATATCCGTGTTCTCTGGGGAACCGAAGGATTTACTATGATCACCGTTGGAGGCACAGATGAACACCTCATGGGTGCCAGTAACGGCGCACAGGTATTCTTTACTTATAATGGTTTGGGAAGTGGAAACATGAATGGTGGCATCTGGACCATTGCCTACCAGGACATCAACACGCTGAATGGTGTGATGGAATTCGGCGCAACGGTTGACCTTCCTGCAGCTACCCGGCAACAATACCTGGCGCAGGCTAAATTCCTGAGGGCATTTTATTATTTACACCTGGTACAAACTTTTGGAGATGTGCCACTGCATGTTACATTTTTAACAGCACCCAGCACGGCGGATTCGCGTCAGCCCATTGCTGATGTATATGTACAGATCATTAAGGACCTGACAGAAGCTTCAACTGAACTCACTCCACAGGTAGCCGCTCCCTTCCTGGGTAAGGCCGCCACTCAGGCTTCAGCATTGTACCTGCTTGCGAAAGCCTATCTCTGTCGCGGATGGTCTGCGGCCGCACAACCGAATGATTTTACAAACGCATACACAGTTGCTGCCAACCTGATCGCTAATAAAGCTACTTATGGTCTTGATATGTGGCAGGATTACGGGGATGCATTCAAACCCGCAAATGATTATGGTAAAGAGACATTGTTTGTCAGTGATCACAGCAGTGATACGAAATACGGCTTATATATTCCCGGTTCATCCGGTAACGCAGGCAATAACCTGACACCCTGGTTTAACCGTTTCAATTATCCTACACTGGGTGTGAATGCCAATGTAAGCGGTGGTGTATTGGTAAGTTCAGGTGCAGCCATGATGACAAGAGATATTGCCAACGGACGCCCATTCATCAGGATCAGGCCGAATAATCCTTATATACTCGGACAGGCATTTGCAGAAAGAGCGAATGATTCACGTTATGATAAAACCTTCCAGACAGTATGGATCGCTAATACGGCTGGTATCACGGGTAGCCGCGGTACACTTACTGTAGGAGTGGATACAGCGATCTGGATCCCGCCTTTCGCAGTTGCCGGCGCACCGCAGGCCAATGGTGCCAATCCTTTTAAAGGGATCATTATACCTCCCACACTGCAATCCAATAACTGGTATCCTGTTGTTAAAAAATTCGACGACCCAAGTCGCGTTGGTGTCAACGACCCATCTACCCGGCCTTGTGTTCTCTATCGTTTTTCTGATGTATATCTTCTTGCTGCTGAAGCTGCCTTCAAAGGAGGCGGTACTATGCAAAATGCAGCCGATATGCTCAATAAAGTCAGGGAAAGGGCCGCCTGGAGATCGACCAATAATGCCGGACAAAATACAGCAGCTGCTGCGGCTATGGACATCACAGCGGGACAGGTCACACTTGATTTTATCCTGGATGAACGCAGCCGTGAATTTTATGCTGAGTGGCTCCGCTGGTGGGACCTGGTTCGTACCAAGTCATTGATAACAAGAACAACCACCTGGAACCCTGAAGCAGCACCGTATATCAAGGCATTCCATGCGTTGAGGCCTATTCCGCAGGACCAGATCGACCGCGTAACATCCGGACCTCCGTTCCCGCAGAATACAGGTTATTAATTAAAGCAGAGCAGTTCTTATATAGCAATCGTAAGGAGGGATGAATTCATTCATCCCTTCCTTTGTTTTAGTGTAGATTTAAGTATATAAATAACCGGAATTCATGCTCCTGTTAGGAATCGATCTTGGGTCATCTTCAGTAAAAGTTTCTGTGGTGGATGTCCATTCCCGCCAATGCCTGGCCAGCGCGCAATACCCCGAGAAAGAAATGGAATTCCTGTCCCTGCATCCCGGTTGGGCCGAGCAGGATCCTAACGAATGGTGGGAAAATATCAAACTCGCGATCCTCAAATGTCATACACAAAAGAAATACGACCCCACAGCCATTAGTGCAATTGGCATCGCTTACCAGATGCATGGGCTGGTGATGGTTGATCAATATGGTACATCATTAAGACCCTCGATCATTTGGTGCGATAGCCGCGCGGTTGAAACGGGAGAAAAAGCTTTTCATGCTATCGGAGAAGAAAGATGCTTATCGCATTTATTGAATTCACCCGGCAATTTTACCGCCGCCAAATTGGGATGGGTCAAAGAAAATGAACCCGGGATATTTTATAATACCGATAAGATCATGTTGCCCGGAGATTTTATTGCCTTGAAATTTTCAGGAGAATCAACAACGACGGTTTCTGCGCTTTCAGAAGGCGTGTTTTGGGATTTCAGTAATAATAGTATCTCCAAAGACATCCTCGATCATTTTGGTTTCTCAACATCTGTATTTCCAGTCGTCAAACCCCTGTTTTCAGTTCACGGAACATTGAAAGACAATATAGCTCAGGAATTATCGATGAAGCCGGGAATTCCAATCGCTTATAAAGCAGGAGATCAGCTCAATAATGCCTTATCGTTAAATGTGCTTCATCCCGGCGAAGTAGCTACCACCGCGGGAACTTCTGGTGTTATATATGGAGTGAGTGATGAATTGAATTATGATCGGGAGTCGCGGATCAATAGTTTCGCTCATGTCAATCATAACACAAAACAGACTCGTATCGGCGTTCTTCTTTGCATCAACGGCGCCGGCATATTCAACCGTTGGGTGCGCAATCTTGCAGGAAATAAATACAGTTATGAAGAATTAAATAAAATGGCTGCTGAAATTGCACCCGGAAGTGAAGGTTTGATGGCCCTTCCTTTCGGGAATGGAGCCGAACGCATGCTGAACAATAAAATGCTGGGCGCGCATTTTTATGAACTTGATTTTAACAGGCATAGTATCGCACATATCGCGAGGGCGGCACAGGAAAGCGTGGCTTTTGCATTCCGGTATGGGCTGGATATCATGCGGGAAAACGGGATCCACCCACATACAGTAAGGGCGGCAAGGACCAACTTATACATGAGTGATGTTTTTACACATTCATTTGCCAATACAAATAACGTCAGCGTGGAATTTTATGAAGGAGACGGAAGTTATGGAGCTGCGATGGGAGCGGGGATCGGTGCCGGCATCTATGCAGATGCAGCCACCGCATTTGAAAAAAGAAAATCCACCGGTCATATCGACCCCTTGCATGCAGACCAATATGAAGAGTTATATGATCGTTGGAAAGAATGGTTACATGAAAAATTACTGGAAGATCAACCGGCAGGTGCGATCTCATTCAGCATGTCTTGAGATTATTTATTCTTGATTCAATTATATGCATATCACAACCGGAGAACGCGAATATTTTAAAGGAATCCCTTCTATACAATACGAAGGACCGGAAAGCCATAATCCC
This sequence comes from Chitinophagaceae bacterium, assembly GCA_035474355.1. Classification (GTDB taxonomy): domain Bacteria; phylum Bacteroidota; class Bacteroidia; order Chitinophagales; family Chitinophagaceae; genus DATINK01. The sequence continues at coordinate 3,882 of DATINK010000431.1, forward strand.
CTTGCTTATCGTTGGTATGATCCGAATCGTAAAGTGGCAGGAAAGGCCATGAAGGATTACCTCCGGTTCGCCTGTGCTTACTGGCATTCATTCTGTGGAAGCGGTGCCGATCCTTTCGGCGAACCCACCCATCTTTTTCCCTGGAACGAAAAAAGCGACCCGGTAGCAAGGGCAAAGGATAAGGCCGACGCCGCATTTGAATTCATTACTAAATTAGGATTGCCCTACTATTGTTTCCATGATGTGGATGCGGTAGAATATGGAAATGATATCAATGAAAATGACCGCCGCCTCCAATCCATCACCGACTATCTCGCCGAAAAACAAAAAGCAAGCGGCGTAAAATTATTATGGGGAACGGCCAACCTGTTTTCCAACAGGCGGTATATGAATGGAGCCGCAACCAATCCTGATTTTCATGTTTTGTCGCATGCCGGCGCCCAGGTAAAAGCAGCGCTGGATGCAACGATCCGGTTGCAGGGAGAGAATTATGTTTTCTGGGGAGGCAGGGAAGGATATATGAGTTTGCTGAACACCAACATGAAAAAAGAAAAGGAACACATGGCCAGGTTCCTGCATACAGCAAAAGATTATGCCAGGAAAAATGGATTCAAGGGCACGTTTTTTATCGAACCCAAACCCTGCGAGCCATCCAAACACCAGTATGATTATGATACAGAGACAGTCATAGGATTTCTAAGACAATTCGATCTGATCAATGATTTTAAATTAAATATTGAGGTCAACCACGCCACGCTGGCGGGACATACATTCCAGCATGAATTGCAGGCCGCCGTGGATGTTGGTTTGCTGGGTTCGATAGATGCCAACCGCGGGGACAACCAGAATGGCTGGGATACAGATCAATTCCCGAATAACCTGAATGACCTGGTGGAAGCGATGCTCATCATCATTGAATCGGGTGGTATTCGTCCGGGGGGAATCAATTTCGACGCGAAGATCAGGCGTAACTCAACCGATCCTGAAGACCTGTTCCACGCGCATATCGGGGGTATGGATGCATTTGCAAGAGCCCTGCTCATTGCAGAAAATATCCTGGAAAGATCGGAGTATAAAAAATTCAGGACTGAGCGATATCAATCTTTCAGCACCGGAAAAGGTAAGGAATTTGAAGAAGGAAAATTGACACTGGAAGACCTCAGGAGCTATGCGATCGAGAAGGGCGAACCTGCTACGGTCAGTGGGAGACAGGAATGGCTGGAAAATATCATTAACCGATTTATCTGATTCGATATACAAGTATTTCAAACCAAAATAAACTGTCATGAAGAATTTCCTGGGAACAACCGACTGGATATTCGTAATTGTTTACTTCATTGTTATTGCGGGCATTTCCATCTGGTCCATCCGCAAGAGTAAGAATTCACCCACTGATTATTTCCTGGCCAACAGGAACCTGGGCTGGTGGGTGATCGGTGCTTCCATACTGGCTTCCAATGTAGGGTCGGAACATATAGTCGGCCTGGCTGGTACCGCCGGAAAATCAGGTACGGTCATGGGTCATTATGAATTGCATTCCTGGATCGTGCTGATCCTGGGCTGGGTCTTTGTTCCGTTTTATATGCGCAGCAGGGTATATACCATGCCTGAGTTCCTGGAAAGAAGATTCAATGCCAAAGCCAGGAGAATTCTTTCGATCATACAGTTGTTGAGTTATGTGATCGCCAAAGCATCTGTAACCATTTTCGCAGGCGCGCTTGTATTCAACCAGTTCCTGGGGGTAGGATTCTGGCAGGGAGCGATCATCCTGGTGATCATAACAGGTGTCTATACAGTATTAGGCGGATTGCATGCGGTAATGTATACCGAAGCCATCCAGGCGATCGTATTATTAGTCGGATCAGGTGTTCTGTTGTTTATGGGATTGGATAAAGTGGGTGGGTGGAATGGATTGATGACTTCTTTGCCGAAAGATAAACTCAATATGTTCCCCTCCTTACATGATCCCGATTTTCCGTGGCTGGGAATATTATTTGCATCGCCTATTGTGGGAATCTGGTATTGGTGTACGGATCAGCATATCGTACAACGATGTCTTGCTGCTCGTGATGAACGACAGGCAAGAAGAGGAACCATATTTGCGGCCTACCTGAAGATCCTTCCCTTTTTTATTTTCCTGATTCCGGGTTTGATCGCGTTTGCTCTGCACGCGCAGGGAAAACTGATCCTCCCTTTGAATGCTGATGGTACTACGGATTACAATGCTTCTTTCCCATCCATGGTGGAACAGATCATGCCGATCGGTTTGCGGGGTTTACTGGCAGGTGGTTTATTGGCGGCACTGATGAGTTCACTGGCATCAGTATATAATGCATGTTCAACTTTATTCACGATGGATATTTACCAGAAGATGAAACCACAGGCGAGTAACCAGGAACTGGTGAGAGTGGGCCGTATAGCAACGGTCGTTGTTGTCATTCTTGGTATGGCCTGGATACCGATGATGGGAAGGATTTCCAATACACTGTACCAGTATCTGCAGGATGTTCAATCCAACCTGGCACCGCCGATTGCGGCGGCATTCCTGTTGGGAGTATTTTCAAAACGGATCAATGGCAAGGGCGCGTTAACGGCAATGGTTGTTGGTTTTATCATTGGACTTCTGAAATTAACCCTGGGATTACTCAAACCTGAGTTGTCCGGCATCCTGCTTGATTTTGCCAATATCAATTTCCTTTATTTCTGTATTTATCTCTTCCTTTTCTCTATTGCGTTGATGGTCATCGTGAGTTTACTCACACCCAAACCATCCGAGGAGCAGATAAGGGGATTGACATTTGCCACCACAGTTGCTGAAGACAGGGCAGCGAGCCGCGCCAGCTGGAATAAATGGGATGTGATCCTGTCACTGATCGTTGTTGCGATCATTGTAGCTGTATTTGTTTATTTCTCCCCCTGGGGGATCGCTAAATAATTGAATGCATGAAACAAAGCAAGCTGTTTATATTTTTCATGTTCATGGCTCTCCTGGGGATGGCGCAAACACCTCCCTATAAGAACAGGAATTTATCACCCGAAGCACGGGCCAAAGACCTGTTAACCAGGATGACCCTGGATGAAAAGCTGATGCAAACGCAATGCCTGTGGATACAAAAATCCAGGATACTCAATAACCAGGGTGATTTTGATGAAGCCAGGGCTGAAAAAGCGGTCAAGAACGGTTTGGGCGAATTGGGCAGGCTCAATGAGAATGCAGGTCCCAACAGTTACGGGTATCATCCCAAACAAGCGGCTGAATTATATAATAAGATCCAGCGCTTTTTTGTGGAAAAAACACGGTTGGGCATTCCCGTTATGGTGCATGAGGAATCACTGCATGGCCAACAAACACAGGATGCAACAAATTTTCCAATTCCTATTGGCCTGGCCAGCACCTGGAATGTAGACCTGATGACAGAGATCTATACGAATGTAGCTGAAGAAGTAAGGGCCAGGGGTGGTCATCATGTTTTGGCCCCGGTAGTGGATATTACCCGTGACCCCCGTTGGGGCAGAACGGAAGAAACATTGGGTGAAGATCCCTTTCTGACATCCAGGTTAGCGGTTGCACAAGTGAAGGCTTACCAGGGGGATGGCGTTTATCTTGGAAAAAATAATGTGGCCACAACCCTGAAGCATTTCGGTATTCACGGACAAAGTGAAGGTGGAATAAATGTGGCGCCGGCCAATATAGATGAGAGGACGGCAAGAGAGATCTTCTTTAAGCCCTTTAAAGCCTGTGTGCAGGAAGCAAAAGCTATGAATGTGATGGCAACCTATAATGAAATATGGGGACTGCCCGCGCATATCAATAAATATTTATTAACGGATATTCTTAGAAACGAGTGGGGATTTAAGGGTGTTGTGGTCTCTGATTATTTTGCCATCCGGGATGTAAGCACATTGCATAAAATAACTCCCACCTATGATGAAGCCGGTTACCTGGCATTTAAAGCCGGCATTGACCTGGAAACTCCCGACCCGGATGGATTTGTCAACCTGAAAAAATATATTGAGCAGGGAAAAATTTCTATGAAGGAATTAGATGCAGCAGTTACCAGGATATTGATCTCAAAATTCCGCCTGGGATTATTCGATGATCCTTATGTTGACCCGGATAAGGCAGAAGAGATCGTGGGCAGCCCTCAAAAAAGAGCCGTTGCATACAAAGCAGCGCAGGAAGCCATGGTGTTATTGAAAAATGATAATCATTTCCTTCCGCTGGATCCCGCCAAAATAAAAACCATCGCATTGATCGGTCCCAATGCGGATAAATGTTTGCTGGGAGGTTATTCCAGCAAGCCAAGATTTTGTATTTCACCTTTCCAGGCCATCAAAGAGAAATATGGCAGTTCGATGAACGTGCTGTATGCTGAAGGAACAAAGATCACCGACAAGAACAATTGGTTTGCAGACACGATCAACCTTGCCAACGCAGAAGAAAATAAGGCGAAGATGTCCGAAGCCATTGAAGTGGCCAAACAAGCCGATGTTGTTGTATTATTTGTCGGGGGTAACGAAAGTATCAACCGGGAAGGCTGGGGAACGAATCACCTGGGGGATATGCCCACACTGGAATTGCTGAATGGGCAAAATGAATTGATCAAAGCCATTGTCGCATTGGGCAAGCCCACCTGTGCATTTGTCAATAGCGGTCCCCCCATGAGTATCGGAAATCTTGTCAACGCTGTTCCCGCCGTCATGCAATGCTGGTACCTGGGACAGGAGGGCGGTTATGCCATGGCGGATGCTCTTTTCGGCGTGATCAATCCCAATGGTAAACTACCCATATCCTTTCCCCGAACAACAGGGAATATCCCGGTTTATTATAATTATAAACCATCGGCACGGAGAGGTTATAACCTCGGGTATGAAGTGAGTCCCTTATTTCCATTTGGCTTTGGGTTGAGTTACACTACTTTTTCATATACGCCACCTAAGTTGTCTTCAATAACAATGAAATCAAATGGCAAGGTGACCGTTTCTGTTGAGGTCAGGAATACCGGGGCCAGGAAAGGCGCTGAAGTTGTACAATTATATATCAGGGATGATTATTCTTCTGTTACCCGCCCGGTGAAGGAATTGAAAGGGTTTAAAAAAGTCTGGCTGGAACCGGGTCAGTCTCAAACAGTGAATTTCACTATTGACGCAGAAGCATTATCATTTTATGATAAGGATATGAAATGGATTATAGAGCCTGGAGACTTTACGATCATGGTAGGTGGGTCGTCAGACAAGACGCAATCAGTTAAGCTAACTGTCGTACAGTAATCATATGAAAAAAAATATTTTTTGCCTTTTCTTAACGCTTACAATTGTTACATCATTATTCTCGCAGGGTAAGAAAAAGTATGAATTTCCATTCCAGGATCCTTCACTATCATTTGAAAAAAGAGTGAATGATGTTGTCGGGAGATTAACACTCGAAGAAAAAGTCCTGCAGATGCTGAATGTCGCGCCTGCGATCGATCGCTTACACATTCCTGCTTATGACTGGTGGAATGAATGCCTGCACGGTGTGGCGCGTACACCTTATCGGGTAACTTCTTATCCGCAAGCCATTGGCATGGCCGCCACTTTCGATATCAATTCCATGAAAACGATGGGAGATTTCACGGCTGAAGAAGGCCGTGCGATCAACAATAATTATTTCAATAAAAATAACAGGAAGAGATACCTGGGCTTAACCTACTGGACACCCAATATCAATATTTTTCGCGACCCGCGATGGGGCAGGGGACAGGAAACCTATGGAGAGGATCCCTATCTCACTGCCAACCTTGCAAAAGCATTTGTCAGCGGCTTGCAGGGAGATGATCCCAAATATCTCAAAGCTGCGGCCTGCGCCAAACATTTTGCCATTCACAGCGGCCCCGAACCCTCCCGTCATGAATTCAACGTAGTGGTGAGCAAGCACGATCTCTGGGATACTTACCTGCCCGCATTCAGGGAACTGGTTGTAAATGCTAAAGTAGCTGGTGTGATGTGTGCTTATAATGCTTATGAAGGACAACCCTGCTGTGCGAGTGATAAGCTGATGAACGATATCCTGCGTGAACAATGGAAGTTCACCGGCTATGTTACCTCCGATTGCGGGGCCATCGACGATTTCTGGCAACGCCACAAAACACATTCCGATGCTGCAACCGCTTCTGCGGACGCTGTACTGCATGGAACAGATGTAGAATGCGGCAATGCCAGTTATAAAAGTCTTGTGCAGGCAGTAAAAGACGGGAAGATCGCTGAAAAAGACCTTGACATAAGTCTTAAAAGACTATTTATGATCCGTTTCCGCCTGGGGATGTTC
>DATINK010000432.1:0-12727 GCA_035474355.1 Chitinophagaceae bacterium
AATGTAAAAAGAAAGGAGAAAAAGAAAAGAAACCCGATCAACACGTAGAATAAGCCGGTGTCCATATATTATAATGTGATCGTGACGGGTTTTACTTTCCCGCCCCAGAGTTCAGTATTGAGTGTACAAAGTCCATGGATCGCATCTGCAGGCAATGGAATCTCTTTTTCCATGATCTCATTACCTATCTTGTACCGGATCAATACCCGGTAAGGAGGATTTTCCCTGCCACCGAATTCAACGATCTGGTAATCCTTTGCAAATGAAAAATGATAGCCCTCGCGTGTCCAGGATCCTTTGACTGTGCCAGGGGGCGGGTTTTTCCAGAAGATGGCTTCCTCGGCATGTATACTATCACTATAATAAATTTTCCGGATAACGATGGAATGAGAAGAATCCAGCAGTGATATTTTCTCAACACTTACATTTTGAGGAATCTTCACATCCAACATGATCATCGAGGTTCCATCCCAGGGGCAATGTTGTGAAAAAGAAATAAGAGAGGAAGCAATAAAAACAGATATGAAAAGTAATCTCCGGGTCACAATGCAAGTTATCAAATTTTATGCCGCCGTTATTGCTACTCAGTTTCCGGAAAGGAAAGGCCTTTTTTATTACAAAAACAGAGGGCTTATATTTGCAGCCCTATTTTAGATGACTCTGTAGCTCAGTTGGTAGAGCAGCTGACTCTTAATCAGCGGGTCCAGGGTTCGAGTCCCTGCGGGGTCACAGGATAAAGAAATTTGGAAACAGGGTAGAAAAATCCGTAACTTAATATTCTAAACTACCTTATATGAAAAAGTTGTTGATCGGTATGGTGCTGTTGGGAGGCCTGACGGGCATTGCTTTTGCGAGCCTTACTACAACCCGTAAAAAAAGTAATATCGAAAAGAAGTCAGAGAAGAAAGAAAAAAAAGAGTGCTGCCGTCATAGCTGCCCTTACAGTATCTGATACTTTAACTAATTCTGGAAGCCCCGGTTTGTCGGGGCTTTTTTTATTGAAACATTAATTCAGTGTATGAAACCCTACCATTGGAATCAATTCACTAAAAGGATCACCATCAAGGCGCCAGCCAAAGCTATCTATGATGCCTGGACCACACAACAGGGTCTTGAAAGCTGGTTCCTTCGCCTGTCTCAATTCACACAGCCGGGCGGAACGCTTCGCGCAAAAAATAGTAATGCACAGGCGGGCGACACCTATAAATGGTTATGGCATGGATATCCGGATGCAGCTGTAGAACAAAATGAGATCCTGTCGGCAAACGGGTGGGATCAAATGAAATTCAGTTTCTCCGGCGGCTGCATCGTCACCGTTTCGATCAAACAGGAAAACAATGAAACGATTTGTGAGTTGATCCAGGACATGCCCATGGAAGACATGGCTGAACAACAACATTTCTATATTGAATGCAGTAAGGGATGGACTTTTTATATGACCAATCTCAAATCAATCCTGGAAGGTGGCATCGACCTGCGAAATAAAAATCTCAATATCGAATCGGTCATTAATTCCTGAGCCCGTTCATCCAAAATTTGCTCCTGTTTTCACTGAACAGGTGTAAATTCCCAATACAATGAATAGGATGAAACCTGTTTGCCTGCTGCTCTGCTTGTTTATATGCTGTCAATCACCTGTTAACAGTTGTACCACTTTTTTTATCAATAAAAATGGGGAGCTTGTTTTCGGACGTAATTACGATTGGGTAACCGATGCGGGCATGGTCTGCACCAACCTGCGCGGATTATTCAAAACATCTATGCCTGTAAAAACCGGTAATACGATAAGCTGGACTTCCCTGCATGGTAGCATCAGCTTTAATCAATATGGAAAAGAATTTCCAACAGGCGGTATGAATGAGAAAGGCCTGGTGGTAGAACTGATGTGGCTGGATGATACTCGCTATCCAAAGCCTGATGACAGGCCCGCATTGGGTGTCTTGCAGTGGATCCAATACCAGTTAGATAATTGCGCAACGGTAGAAGAATTGATAGCTACGGATAAAAAACTGAGGATCGCCGCAGACGGCACGGCCCCACTCCATTATCTCGTGGCGGATGCCGGTGGGCAGGTAGCAACTATCGAGTTTTTAAAAGGAAAAATGGTCGTGCATACCGGTAATGACCTGCCCTTCCCTGTATTAACCAATAACAGGTATGATGAATCCATTCAAAAGACTGAACCGGCAACCAAACCTTATTTAGAACAGGTCAACTATGGAAATAATTCGCTGGACAGGTTTGCCAGGGCCTGTAAAATGGTCAACCGTTTCACCCAAACAGAGACCGACGTTCCGATAGTAGATTATGCATTCGGGATACTTGATAAAGTTGCCCAGGGTTCTTATACACGCTGGAGTATTGTCTATGACCTGGCCCATAAAAAAATACATTTTAAAACGAATCGTTTCCCCTCCGTTAAAAGCCTTTCCTTTTCTTCATTTGACCTGGGCTGTACAGCGAAGGCAAAAGCAATGGATATGAACCTGGCCGGGTCCGGGGATATCAGCCAATACCTGCCTGTATTTTCCAGCGACCTGAATCAAAAGATCGTGGAGAAAGCTTTTGCTGAAAGTAATGACCAGGTACATGCCAGCCCGGACACCCAAAAAGCCGCCTGGCAATATGCCGCTGATATTCAATGTCAAGTAGGAAACAACAGGAATTTCCCTTGAAATTTCCGTTTAAACCGGCAAATCCTTGATAGTCAGATAGCCCTGTTTTTTTGGCAAAAACTTAGTGCCAATCCCAAAAATTTGGACCCGGAATAATCGTCAAACCACTAAATTTGGTCACCGCTCAAACCCATCAAATTCCAACCAATTTCGCTGCTCCTGACCTGTTAGATTCTAAGAAGAGGAACTGATTAATTGATCTCCCGTGACGTATTAAAAACGGCCCGGGACAAACAAAGAATAAAAAAAAGGGAGGATTTATGTATACATACGATCTGCTGGAAACCGGGTGTTATTACCTGGTGAAGGAAAAAGAAGATTCGCCGATCTCGTTGATCAAAGTAGCTGTTGAATCGGATCTATGCCTGTTCATTCAGCGTTTTGACGACCCGACAGATACGGAATGGAAATTGAAGAAAGACGCTTTGCACGACATTATTGAATGCCTCAGCGATGAAGCAGTGAAAGTATGGGAAGAACATTATAAGAGTAATGAAGACGCCTATTACGAAGAAGATGATGACGACTGATGCTGTCCCGTTCATGGAATTCCTTTTCGATGGTGATTGAAATGAATTAATTTGCCACCCGGCAATTTCACTCAATCACCATTTTTATGTCTACTACTCCGTTAACAAAGCAGCTCCTGTTTACTGTTTTATTCTTCTTACCGGTATTTGCGATCGCGCAACCCGCACCTGCGCAAAAAGAAGATGACCTGCCTACAGATTATTTGCCCGCTTCTTTTCATGCGGGCCGCCGGGCTGCCCTGCGGGAGATCATGCCGGAAAATTCAGTGATGCTGGTATTCGCATCCCCTACCCGCACTTTCTCAAATGATGTGGAATACCTGTATCACCAGAACCCGGACATGTATTATTTCACCGGTTACAAGGAACCTCATTCCCTGGTTATCATATTTAAGAATGATCAAACGGATTCAGCAGGAAGTAAATACAACGAAATACTATTTGTACAGAAAAGAAATCCGCAAAGGGAACAATGGACGGGCAGGCGCCTGGGCAATGAAGGGGCGATCAATAAACTGGGCATCCGCATGTCATTCAATGGAGAGTCGTTCAGGAATTTCCCGATCGATTTTTCAAAATTCGATAAGATAATTATCGACAGGTTCCCGATCGATGTTCCCAATGCTACCAATGACCAGGCTGATCTTTATGACCTCATCCTGCAATTCAAACAAAAAGCACAGTTACCGGAAGACCTGGCCAAAGACAAAAGATTTGATACCCGTTTATATCGTGAGTTGACCGGCAAATTGAGAGAAATCAAAACACCAGAAGAACAGGTACTGATCCGGAAAGCAGTGGAGATCTCCTGCCAGGGCCATAACGAAGTCATGAAGGCTTTGCGTCCCGATATGTCGGAACTGGAGATCCAGGGCTTACATGAATATGTTCAAAAAAAATATGGAGCTGAAGAAGTGGGCTATGGTTCTATTGTGGGCGCAGGAGAAAACGGATGCGTACTGCACTATATGGAAAATACAAAAACAAAAGTGGGTACCAATATGCTGCTCATGGATGTGGGTGCCGAGTACCATGGATATTCAGCAGATGTAACCAGGACGGTGCCCATAGACGGAAAATTCTCCGCTGATGAAAAAACGATCTACCAGATCGTGTATGATGCCCAGGAAGCTGCATTTGCTTTGTTGAAAGAGGGAGTGAAATGGGGAGATCCGGGTACGGCGGCAAAAGATGTAATCGCTGAAGGATTACTGAAATTAGGGATCATCAAGGATAAGAAAGATGTGAACAAATACTACCCCCACGGTTTGTCCCATCACATGGGTCTTGACGTGCATGACCGCAGTTTTTCCCAGACACTGAAAAAAGGAATGGTGATCACTGTCGAACCGGGTATCTATATCCCTTCAGGAAGTGATTGTGATAAAAAATGGTGGGGTATTGCAGTACGTATCGAAGACGACGCACTGATCACTACTGATGGATATGAATTACTCACCATCTTTTCGCCAAGGAAAGTGGAAGAAGTTGAAAAAATGGTGGCAAAGAAAAGTGCGGTAGATGACTTTAAGTTACCGCCATTGAAATCGGCTGAAACACCCAAAAAAGCATTTTAATCATTTGGCATCTTCGACAGGCTCAGATGCCGAAACTTACAGGACTTATTGTCAACAGTCAAAATTCGATTGTAAGTATGTTTACCCCCTTTAGGGGGCCAGGGGGTTAATAGATCACATATCTCCGCAATTCGACCTGCCCCTGTAATTGCCCTGCCCCATTGAAGTTTTCGTATTTGATCAGTCCAACGCCGCGGGCATAATAACTTTTCCCATAACCCACGGTACTGGTTACATCTGTCCAGTTGCCCCCCACCATCTGCTCATATTTTTCTTCCACGACGATCGTATTCGGGTAATTGACCGTACCGGTTGAAGTGGCAATACTGATCGTTACATCTTTTTGCAGGATCGTGTATTTGAAACGGAAATGATAGGTGTTGGACATAAAGGTTCCTACGAAATCCGGGGAATACCAGGGCGTGGCCGCCGCTGTACCTGCCTGCAGGATGGTGTATTCTGACCAAACCTCGTTATCGTATCCAATGAATGCGCCGGCGTCAAACCATTCAAAATAATCGGTATTGTTCTTACGGAAATAACCGGAAGAATCGAATCCCAGCGAAGCATCGTCGGTACCCATGAATATCGCATAGGTATTACCGTTAGCTGAAAGCGTGGGAGAAATAACTTTGCGCAACAATGAATCCGTTGCATCATTATCCGTTTCATAACTCCAGTTGCTGTTCACTGTCCGCGGATAATAATCGATGTCTTTTACATTGACTGTAAACGTACAGGAACTGGATCCCCATGAAGCCGTGAGTACAACAGGGCCTGATACAGTCGGTGCCCCGGCTCCGGTCAGCGTGACGGTTGCCGGTCCGGTTGCAGCAAAATTACCGGAGGCTGAATAAGTCATTCCGCTAACGTTATTCGAAGCAATGGTATAAGATCCTGCTGTTGTCACATTCACAGAGACTACAGCTGTATTCGTTGCATTTAAAGGATTGCCAACCATATAACTTCCATTGACCGTGATGGGCGTACAGGCTCCCGGTGCACCACCTAATGTACCCGATGCAGGCGGAGCTGGTGCCCCTACGTTCACAACAAAAGAACAGGATGAGGCCCCGGCCGTTACCGGTATGGTCGTATTGGTCCCGGTTACAGGCGTACCCGTTCCTGCCAGTGTTACTGTTTGTACCCCTGTTGCTGAAAATGTTCCCGTAGCAGAAAATGTCATTCCATTCGTTGGTGTGGTGCTGATCGTATAAGTTCCGATAGCCGTAACATTTACACTAATGTTCACCGTATTGCCCACTCCTAAAGCTGTACCGGAAGTATAGGTTCCATTCACAACGGCATTCATACAGGAACCGGGCGCTCCCTGCAATGTAAACGTTGCGGGTCCCCCTCCCCCTGTAGCAACTGTTGTTACCTGTACATCACAAATGGTGCTATCATAGGTAACTACGAAATTATGTGTGCCCGCCGCGAAGGGAGTTCCATTTCCTCTTAAAGTAATTGTATTGATACCCGTGGATGTAAATGTGCCGCTCGCACGGAAGAAAAATCCGTTGACCGTATCTGTATAAGCCAGGTAGGAACCGGCGGTATTCACATTGACCTGGACAGAGATCGTATTAGTGGTGGCTACCAGGGCTGTACCCTGGGTGTAGGTCCCGTTCACAGTTTTCGGAAGGCAATCGCCCGTGGCATCGGATTGGAGGCTTCCATCAGAGGGTGTCGTACCTGTTTCAAAGCTTACTTCCTTCATGCATCCCAGGGCAAAAACCCACACCAAAGCCAACAGGTAACCGGTCAGTTTTTTCATAAATAGGTGAATTAAAAGAGATTCCTTAAAAATAAGACTATTTTGTTAACCAATCGTTTACAGAGCATTGACAGAAAAATCCGGGTATTTGATGCAGCCAGTTCATACTTTCAAGTAAATCAACTACATAAAAAACGCCCAAGCCTCCTTTTTAGTATAGACACTCTTTCCCCAATCTGGCGATTCCGGACATCCATTTTGCTTAATAAACCAGCCTTTTTCATGCCTTAATGTCTTTTTAACCGGCCCGTTTTTGATTATCTTTTTGCCATGAAAAGAAGCAGTTTCCTCAAAACTTCGGCATCGGTTCTTGCAGGCAGCAGCCTGGTCCCTTCCGCTCTTGCATCAACCCCTGGATTGATTACGCCCCGAAAGCAAAAACCGCTCCGCTTTGCTCACCTGACCGATATTCATTTAAAAGGAGGCATTATTCCTGAAACCGGGATGGCCAGGGCTTTCCAAAAAGCCCAGAGCCTGAAACCTTCGATCGATTTTATCCTAAACGGCGGGGATTCTATTATGGATGCTCTCGAAGCGGACAAAGAAAAAACAAGATCGCAGTGGGACCTTTTTCATAATATTCTTAAAAATGAAAACAGCTCACCGATCTATCATTGCATCGGCAACCATGATGTTTGGGGCTGGTTTGTAAAAGAAAATAAACCAGACCAGGACAAGCTATATGGAAAAGCCTGGGTCCTCGAAACGCTGGAATTAAAAAGCCGCTTTTATAGTTTTTCAAAAGGTAAATGGCATTTTATCATACTTGACAGCACCCAACTCAATCCGGCCGGTGGATATATTGCCAGGTTAGACCCCGAACAGCTTGATTGGCTCCAAAAAGAACTTGCGGCTGTTCCGGCTGGACAATTCATTTGCATTATTTCACATATCCCCATCCTTTCTATATGTTCTGGATTATTCTTTGATAAAACAGAACAGAACGGGGACCTCCTGATCAAGCGAAACCTGATGCACACTGATTTTCTCGCATTGAAAAAAATTTTTATGCAATATCCGGCCATCAAAACCTGTATCAGCGGCCATATTCATTTGCAGGACGAAGTAGATTACCTCGGTATCAGATATTTTTGCAATGGGGCCGTTTCCGGGAACTGGTGGAATGGCGCTTATTATGAATTTTCCCCGGCTATTGCACTGATGGAATTATATGATGATGGAACCGTCAAAAGAACGATGATGAAATATGATTAGAAGAATTTATATACTTACGACACTCTCCTTTATTATTTCTCCACTTTTCCTGTTTGCTCAATCACCCCAGGTGGAAGTGCTGACTTCCGGAACGAATACGAGCATACGGGGATTAAGTGTGGTCAACGACAATGTGATCTGGGTGAGTGGAAGCCATGGAACCGTGGGCAAATCCACCAATGGAGGAAGGACCTGGAAATGGATTTCCGTAAAAGGATTTGAAGAAAATGATTTCCGGGACATCGAAGCTTTTGACGCAGCCACTGCTATCATTATGGCTGTCAGCGAGCCCGCCTATATGCTGAAAACGATCGATGGAGGTGAAACCTGGAAAGTAGTATATGAAAACAAGACAAAGGGCATTTTCCTGGATGCGATGGAATTCTGGAATGAACAGGCAGGTATCGTCGTCGGAGATCCCATCGATGGTCGATTTTTCATTACCCGGAGTTTTGATGGCGGCTCCACCTGGCAGGATATCCCGATGGAGAAAAGGCCCAGGGCCGATAGTGCGGAAGGATGTTTTGCTGCCAGCGGCACCAATCTAAGAACATTGGACCTTGATGAAGCCGTTTTTGTAAGCGGTGGGATCCGGTCAAGATTATTTATCAGGGATGTCGTTAAAAATTTACCTGTCATCCAGGGAAAAGAAACAACAGGCGCCAATTCGATTGCCGTTTGGGATCACAAAAGCAAGAACGGAGGCAAGAGAATGATCATTGTGGGCGGGGATTTCAAAGCAGATTCTTCACGGGTGAAGAATTGCTATATTTCTTCGAACAGGGGTAAGACCTGGACGGCGGCTGCTAATCCTCCTCATGGTTACCGCAGTTGTGTTGAATATTTTTCCAGGACCGATCTTTTCTGTTGCGGATTGAACGGAGTTGATTTTTCCTGGGATGGGGGCCGTACCTGGCGATGGATCAGCAAAGAAAGTTTTCATGTTGTCCGGAAAGCAAAATCCGGTACTGCCGTTTATATGGCCGGGACGAATGGGAAAATCGGGAAGATCTTATGGAAATAGTTCCCCCGCTATAGGTTATCAAGGATCTCTTTTACACTGGGCCTTTTCTTGTAATCTGGTTCAAAGAACCGGTAACTAATGGTAGATTCTTTATCGATGATATATACGGCCGGTACAGGTAACCATTTCCCGTTTACACCATTGTTGGCTTCAATATCGATCCCGGAATTCTTGTAACGCTTGAGTACATTTTCCTGCACTTCAAAATCGACATCATAAGCTTTGATGATCTTCAATCCATCATCAAACAAGATGGAAAACTGTGCCATCGTCTTTTCCATCGTTTTGGTAATGTTTTCAGGCTTTTCAGGAGTTACTGCGATGAGCGTGGCACCTTTATCCCTGATCAATTGCAATGAATCCTGGAACCTCAATAACTCTTTATTGCAATAAGGGCACCAATAGCCGCGATAAAACAATAAAACAACTTTCCCTTTTTTTAATAAATCTTTTAACCGGATCTCCTGCTCGAACTGATCCTTCCCTTTAAAATCGCTTGCTTTGGATCCAATAAACAACCCTTCGGGCTTTTCCTGGGCCAGTACCGTTATGACGGAGATCATTAAAGAGAGGAGAGTCAATACTTTTTTCATTTTCACCTATTTTTGCCCGAACTTATCCTAAACACCTTATCATGTCCAGCAAGCACATCGAAAAATTCATTACAAAATTATTACTTGGATTCGCATTTGTGACCGGCGGCATCATGCTTATCTTTTATGTAACATTTGAAAGGAGGCAGGATGAAGACTGGTATTTCTGGGGAATCGTTGCTTCCGTCCTGATCAATGCAGGGCTCTACTTCCTGTTAAATGCCTTCGTACACAAAATAAAGTCAGATTTTATTAAAAGACAGCGCCTCCGGGAACAGCAAAAGACCTTTACCCAGGATTAATTTTCTGCCAGGCTCCTGAAATCCACCGGGACCAAACGGCTCACACCCGGTTCCTGCATGGTAACACCATAGATCACATCCACAGAATTCATTGTCATTTTATTGTGCGTAACAATGATGAATTGTGAGTTCTCACTGAACTGGCGGATCATATTGGTGAATTTTCCAACATTGGCGTCATCCAATGGCGCATCCACCTCATCCAGGATACAGAATGGTGCGGGTTTGATCAGGTAGATCGCAAATAAAAGAGCGGTAGCTGTCAGGGTTCTTTCTCCCCCGCTTAATTGTGTAAGCGAAGTGGGTCGTTTACCCTTGGGTTTTGCAATTACGTCAATACCGCTTTCTGCCAGGTTCTCCGGGTTTTCCATGATGAGATCACATTGATCGTCATCCGTAAACAAGGTTTTAAAAACGCGCTGGAAATTATCCCGGACCTTATGGAAGGTCTCCAGGAATTTCTGGTTGGCAGTGGCTTCTACCTCTTCGATGGTACGCAGCAAACTCTCTTTTGCACTCGTGAGGTCGTTTTTCTGTTCCACAATGAAATCATAACGCTTCTTCATCTCTGTATACGCTTCGATGGCCGTGGGGTTGACTTCTCCCAGGTTTTCCAGCCTTTTTTTCAACCTGTCCACTTTCTCCTGCAATTCTTCCACGGGTATTTCAGTCTCTCTTACCTGGCCTAATATGTCTTCGATATTGATGCGGAATTCAACGCTTAATCTTTCTTTCATTCCTGCCAGCTGCAATCTCAGTTCATTGGACCTGTCTTTGATCTCTCCCAGTACGTGCTCCACCATTTCCTTATCCTTCACCCGGTGACGTATCTCGCTTTCTTTTTCACTTAACTGGTTCCGGAAATTATAATAAGCCTGGTCGGTCTCATTCAATCTCCTTTCTTCAGATTCCTTATCCCGCAGCATCTGCAACAGGCCCTCATCGAGTCCCTGTAATGAATGAACCGATCGCTGGATCTGGTTGCCCGTATCGGCTAATTGAGAAGTGTTATTCGCAATCTCTTCTTTCAGGTCGTGTAACTGCTGGCTTTTGAATTCCAGCTCCTGCCGCAGCGCATTGATCTTACTTTGCTGGCGGGTCACATTCAGGTTGAACTCATTGTATTGACGGTTGGCCTCATTGTAATGCCCCTCCGTTTCTTTATATGTTGCTTCCGCATCTTCGAGCCGGATCGCGTGTGCATGTACTTGTTCGTTATATTCCAGCAATTGTTTGCGTACGCCTTCAACTGAACTATGGGTTTGTTGCATCTGCAGGTTCAACTCCTCCAGTCTTTGCTGGCTGCCTGTTTGCATAGAATGCAGGTTCTCCAGTTTATTATGCAGGGAGAATACCAGGTTGGTAAATTGCTGGATCTCCATTTCTGTATCCCGGATCGCAGATTCCCGGAGTTCTTCATTGAAGGCGACGACTTCATTGTTACGTGCCTGGATCTCTGTACGCAAGGCTTCCGCAATACCGGCTTGTTGTGTAATTTCTTCCTGCAGCCTTTCCAGGTTCTTCACACGACCAATCTTTTTCCCTTCGATCAATCCTACGCTTCCCCCGGTTAACGAATATCTTCCCCTCACATATTTTCCGCTTTTTTCGATCACCACTAATCCACGGCTCTCTTCAGGAACATTATCGCCGATCGCGATAACTACGTTACCCAGGAGGTGTTCAGCCAGCTTCCGGTATTTCTCCTCTATTTCTATTACTGATAAAGCCGGAATCGTGTCAGGTAAGATATGCCCCGCAAAAGGAACCCCGGGTACTTCAGCCAGTTTGTCAAGAAGGAAAAAATTGGCTTTTCCTTTTTTGTTTTCATCCAGCAGGCGGATGGCCTGAAAACCCTCCTGCAATGAATTGACCACATAATAACTTAAATATGGTTCCAACACGTTTTCAAGTGCGGCCCGGTATTCTTCTTTTACATAAAGGATATCTGAAAGAATGGGGGAAGTATAATTCCAGTTATTATTGTTATGCAGGAATTTGACGCTTTCCGGGTAGCCTTCCATCGAATCGATCATGCTTTTCAGCAATTCATGTTCATTCTTCTTCGCATCCAGTTTCCGGTTCTCTTCCGCGAGATTTGAACGCAGCTCTTCGAGCATTGCCTGGGTCTGCTGAATTTGTTCTTTTGTATTCTCATGATGCTGCTGCAATTGTTCCAGGTCGACCCGCTTGATACGTAATTCTTTTTCTTTCAGGATCCTTTCCTGGTCGAGATTATGGCGCTGATCCTCTCTTAATCTTCTTTCTTCTTCGATCTGCACGATCATGCGTTGCAGGTTCTGCACGGAACCGTCTGCCACAGCAACTTTCTTTTCGGTATCGAACTGGCTCCTTTGTATTTGCTGGTATTCCCCGCGTAACTGGTCGAGGTTCCTTCTTTTCTCATCCAATACATTTCTTTTGGCATCCGCTTCTTCCCTGTATTGATTCAATTGTTCATTTAACCCTGTCAATACTCTTTCCTCGTCGGCGATACTGCTTTGTGTCAATGTAATGCCATCTTCAAATCCTTTTAACTGCCCGCTGGCTTTTTGAAGGAATTCCCGGATCTGGGTTTCTTTCTCCCGGAGGTGTTCCAATCGTTGCGCGGCGAGATTCTTATCGTTTTCTTTGGTCCTGACAGACTGAAGGAGGTCATTGAATGCATGCTGCATGGACTGCAGTTCTTTCTCTTTCTCAATAAAAAGAAGTTTCTCTTCTTCAAGCAGGGCTTCTTCTTTGGCTATTTGTGCTTCGATCTGGAATTTCCTGTCGGTCTCTGAGTCCTGCTGCTCATTTAATTCTTTATAGGTGATGTTGAAACCTTCCAGTGCCGCTTTTGCCAGTTCAATACTGAGTTCGCGGTAATCTTTCTTGATCTCATGATATTTCTCCGCTTTTTTTGCCTGCGACTCGAGTGTCTTTAATTGGTTGTTGATCTCGAACAACAGGTCCTCGATCCTGGCCAGGTCCTGTTCCGTGGCATCCAGTTTGAGTTTTGCTTCTTTTTTCCTTGTCTTATAAATGGAAATGC
>DATINK010000433.1:0-2434 GCA_035474355.1 Chitinophagaceae bacterium
AGGCTTATCATCAAAAAATTCCTTCAACAGGCGAACCGCGTGCATAGCCCCCTGGCTATGTGCAGCGATAACGATGGGCCTTCCGTTGTTATCATGATCCAGGTAATATTGAAATGCCGTTTTCAGGTCTTCATAGGCGAGATCAAAAGCCATTTGCGATGCTTCACTGGCCGGCGAGAAATAAGCTTTCAGGTGCGCCTGCCGGTAACGGGGGGCAAACACGCGGCAGCAATTATTAAATACGGATGCCTGGTATAATATGGTCCTTTCATCGGTGTTTTCATTCACCGAGTTATCATGCAGGTCCGCATTCCACATTGAATTACGCATGTTTTTGGTATAGGTGGTCGGGTGAAGAAAAAAAACATCCGCCAGCTCTTCATGCTTTTCAGAAACCAGGAAGGGCGCTATCGAATCACTCATGTCTTTTTTACCGGGATGAGCAGCCCAATAGAATAGATCTTTATAATCCGGTGGCTTGCTGTTTTCTTCTTCCTGTATTTGCTTATCGATCTTTCTTTGTTTTACCCTGTCCAGGATCTTTTGCGCATTGACCCGGGTGGAAACCGATAGGATAACGATAAAGAAGAAGATGAATTTCCTGGACATACCGATGAAACGATTTGATTGTAATAACGTCCCGGGGAAGAAATGATTGTCTGGGAAAAGGTAGGTAAATTGTACGGAAAATTACGAAGTGATGCGGGCGATATTATTTCTTACGATTTCCTTAACAACGATGTCAATGATTTGCATAGGCCAGGTACCTGCGCACCGCATAGATTCTTTCCACCTGGGAACGGACATCAAGGTGACCATGGATATTCCTCTTTCTATCCGGCAATCAAAAGAGACCATCGTTTGTTTTTTTGCATTACCCAATGGAAACAGCACGGATCAAACCATGGGTAAGAAAATGAAAGCGAGGGATGACTGGCATTTTGATATCCAGCATATCCGGGCACAGACAGCATTTATCAGGCTGCAATTGAAGAAAAAGAATTTCGTGGTGATCTACCTGGAGAATGATTATAAAAGCTGGCCCTCCTGGAAACAAAAACATGCAGATTTCAAAGTGAGGATTCCCCTGATCGTGGATTCATTGGTCGCAATGATAAATGCGAAACACAAAGTGATCTATCTCAACGGGCATAGCGGCGGTGGCAGTTTTATTTTTGGTTACCTGGCAGGACTTACTAATATTCCCGGCTATGTCAAAAGGATCAGTTTCCTGGATAGCGATTATGGATACGATAGCACCTATTACCCGAAATTCAAAAATTGGCTCAGCGAAGTAAAAGACGCTTCGCTGAATGTATTTGCTTATAACGATAGTGTGGCTTTATTGGATGGGAAGCCCTTTGTCTCGGCTACCGGCGGTACCTGGTGGAGAAGTCATTATTTCCTGGACCATCTTAGTAAAGACTTTCAGTTTGAAAAAACCAGGGACGATAGCCTGATTGTATATAAGTCAAAAGATGAACGGATCCAGTTTTATTTTAGAAACAACCCCGAGCGCAAGATCTATCATACTCAGCAGGTTGAATTCAATGGGTTTATTCATTCTATATTAAGCGGAACTGCTGCTGATTCCCGGAAATACCAGTATTATCACGGGAGGGCTTATTCGCAACTGATAACTGATGACTGATGACTGATAACTATCAGTTTCCACTAACTTAAAGATCAAATGTCGCGCCTGTTCCCAAACTATAAGTTGTTCTCGGCGCATCGCCTGCCGGGAACCTGTCATGCAAATAATTCCACCTGACCGAAATCGAGAAATGTTTTGTTGCTTTTACTTTTAACATGATCTGGTTAAGGATCCGGTAATCGGCGAAATTGCTGAACAGTGGTTGAAAAAATGTTGTACTGATCAACTCCGTATTAGTGCCCTTTGGTGTGAGGGTAAACGAAACATAACTGCTGCTTCGAACATCCCTATGTCTCACCACCGGGGTAGTTAGTTCCTTTTCATTTTCAAACATGACCAGCGAAGCTGCATACAGCCTGAATACACTATTCTTAATGATCTTGAACCTGGGCCCCGTTCCAAACAATATACGGTGGTCAATATTGGTTACGAGATTGTCCTGGTACTGGCCGAAAAACTCCCAGCGCAGCCATTCATTGATCTTACGGTTATACCGTAAATGGAGAAATTGATTTTTTGAAAAATAAACGCCATCACCTTTAAAAAACTGGTAATTACCCAGGATCAACCAAAGTCCCTGGTCGTTACTTGTTTTGTATTGCAGGTGCGCTTCTGCATCCACCCCAAAGAATTTCTTTCCATTCTGGCTGAAGGTCGCTCCCAACCCCGCACCTCCCATCCATCCTACGGTGTCAGATTGCATACGGGCGCTTTCAATATTCACGATTTGCGCCTGGGTGGCCGTACCCAACAGCCAACATGAATTCAGAAGTAGTATCC
>DATINK010000434.1:0-15361 GCA_035474355.1 Chitinophagaceae bacterium
CTTTGGTTTTTACGTTGTATGCGGTTAATTGAACATCTGACATGGTTATGTTTTTTGGGGTTAGTTAAAGACTGAAATTACGATTTTCAGGCTTTTGAACACGTGAAATTTGCTAAGAGGCTGAAAAACAAGCTTCTGGAAGATGGTAAATCTTTAGATTACAAGGAATTAGCCCTAAACGTCAAGCTTTGCATATTTGGCGTGGCTCTCGATAAATTCCCTCCTGGGAGCCACTTCATCACCCATCAGCATGCTGAAGATCCGGTCGGCTTCAGCGGCGCTTTCTATGGTAACCTGCTTCAAAGTGCGGGTGCCCGGGTTCATGGTGGTATCCCAAAGCTGATCGGCGTTCATCTCACCCAATCCTTTATATCGCTGAACATTTACGGAATCATCCTTGCCGCCACCGATCTTGGCAACCAGGGTTTTTCTTTGATCTTCATTCCAGGCATAGGCCTGGTCCTTTCCTTTTTTAACGAGATAGAGCGGTGGTTGAGCAAGATAAACATGTCCTTGTTCAACTAATTCTGTCATATAACGATAAATAAAGGTGAGTATAAGCGTTGCGATATGGCTTCCATCAACATCGGCATCGGTCATGATGATCAGCTTATGATACCTGAGTTTAACTACGTTTAAAGCTTTAGGGTCATCGGGTGTTCCAACCGTTACACCCAGGGCGGTATACATATTCCGGATCTCTTCGTTCTCGTAGATCTTATGTTCCATCGCTTTTTCAACGTTCAGGATCTTACCCCTGAGTGGTAGAATAGCCTGGAAGCTTCTGTCCCTTCCTTGTTTAGCCGTTCCACCCGCAGAATCACCCTCAACAAGAAATAATTCGCAACGCATGGGATCCCGATCAGAACAATCTGCGAGTTTGCCAGGAAGCCCGCCGCCAGTGAGAACAGATTTTCTTTGTACTAACTCTCTTGCTTTTCTTGCAGCGGCTCTTGCCTGTGCGGCTAATATTACTTTGGAAACAATATTTTTGGCTTCCCTGGGATTTTCTTCCAGGTAGGCTTCCAATACTTTTGAAACCGTGGAGTCAACAACTCCCATCACTTCGTTATTGCCGAGTTTGGTTTTTGTTTGTCCTTCAAACTGAGGCTCCGGAACTTTTACAGAGATGATAGCGCTCAAACCCTCCCTGAAATCATCTCCTTCAATATCCACTTTTGCTTTTTCAAACAATCCCTGTTTGTCACCATAACTCTTGAATACCCGCGTGAGCGCCCTTCTGAAACCCGATACATGGGTTCCTCCTTCGATGGTATTGATATTATTTACGTAAGAATAAATATGTTCATTGTAACTGTCGTTATAACATAACGCTACTTCAACCATCACATTCGTATTCTCATCATGTCCTTCCACGAAGATGACTTTCGGGATCAGGGGATTTCTGCCGGCACTGGTATCCAGCATCTGCACAAATTCAACGATCCCGCCCTCACTATAAAATGCCTGGGAATAGGTGGTACCATCTTCTTCTTTGTCGCGGAGGTCATTTAAAACGATCCGCACCCCACGATTCAGGTAAGCCAGTTCACGCAATCTTCCTTCCAGGATATCACGGTTGTAAGTAGTGGTAATAAATATGCTTGCATCGGGCCAGAAGCGAATGGTAGTACCAGTCACTTCGCTGTTACCGATTTCCCGGACAGAATATTGGGGAACGCCGATCTTATATTCCTGTTCATATATTTTCCCATCCCGGTTTACGGTAACATGCAAATTTGCACTTAATGCATTCACACAACTTACGCCCACACCATGCAAACCCCCGGAAACTTTATAAGAACCTTTATCGAATTTTCCACCCGCATGTAATTTGGTCATCACGACTTCCAATGCAGAACGTCCTTCTTTCTGATGCATGTCTGTAGGTATACCACGACCATCATCTTCCACCGTTACGGAATTGTCTTCATGGATAATTACCGTAATGCTTTTGCAATAACCAGCCAGCGCCTCATCTATTGAATTATCTACTACTTCATATACCAGGTGATGCAATCCTTTCACGCCTATATCGCCGATATACATGGCGGGACGCTTCCTGACGGCTTCAAGACCCTCTAAAACCTGGATACTTTCTGCCCCGTAACCATTGCCTGTAAGGGTTGATTTTACTTTCGATTCTGCACTCATAAATTAGTTGAAAACTGCGGGTTAATATTGAAGACAAAAATGCCTGTAAAGATACGAAATTGGGGGGGCATTTTGGGCCAAGAAATATCGACTTTTACCTGCCGATTCCGTCGCGTTTCACGATCTGGGCTACCAGGTCGGCTTCGGTACAAACCCTGTTCCCCACAAATACAGTCCCCTTCATTTCACAAATACCCCTGCGCATAGGGGTGGAGAGTTCCATTTTCAATAAGAGGGTGTCACCAGGTCTTACGATCTGTTTGAATTTGCAGTTATCGATCTTCAGAAAATAAGTATCATAATTGCCTTCTCCCACCAGGTTAATGGCCAGGATGCCTCCGGTCTGGGCCAGTGCTTCCACCTGTAATACGCCTGGCATGACGGGATTGCCGGGAAAATGTCCCTGGAAATACCATTCATTGAACGTGATGTTTTTAACGCCTACAATATGGGTCTCGCTTAATTCAATGATCTTATCAACCAGTAAAAATGGGTAACGATGCGGGAGGCTTTTTTCAATGTATTGCTGGTCGAATATCGGCGGGCGCGAAGGATCATAGACGGGAACAGGCTTGGTGTATTTATTCTTTTTAATGTATTGCTTGATCTTTTTAGCAAACTCGATATTGTTGCTATGTCCCGGGCGGTGTGCAATGATCCTGGATTTGATCGGGTAACCGATCAGGGCCAGGTCACCAATGATATCAAGTAATTTATGACGGGCGGCTTCATTTGGAAATCTTAATTCAAGATTATTCAGGTAGCCTTCACTTTTCACTTCGATCTTATCCTTACGGAATATCTTGCTCAGCTTGGTCATCTCAGCTTCATCCACCGGCTTGTCCACCACCACGATGGCGTTATTGATGTCTCCGCCTTTGATGAGATTATTCTCGAGCAACATTTCCAGTTCGTGCAGGAAACAAAAAGTCCTGCAGGGAGCGATCTCCGTTTTAAAATCACGCATGCTTTTCAGCATCGCGTGTTGTGTTCCTAAAACAGGGCTGTTAAAATCGATCAGCGTGGTTACCTGGTAATCGGTAGAGGGCATCGCCACCATCTCCACTCTTTTTTGTTCGTCGTAGTGATAAATATTTTCATCAATGCTGTACCAGGTCTTTCCGGCATCCTGTTCTTTGATGCCTGCTTCTTCGATGAGTTCAACAAAGGGTTGAGAACTTCCATCCATGATGGGGATCTCCGGACCGTTGATCTCGATAAGGCAATTGTCGATACCCATTCCTACCAGCGCGGCCAGTACATGCTCAATGGTACTCACTTTTACGCCGTTATATTCAATCGTCGTGCCGCGGCTGACTTCAGTGACCAGGTCACAATCGGCTTTTATTACCGGTAATTCAGGCAGGTCAACCCGCTGAAACTGGTATCCAAACCCGGGCCCCGCAGGTTTTAACGTCAGATGAGCCATCACTCCAGTATGCAGCCCGGTACCCGAAATGCTTGCTGCTGAACTCAGTGTATGTTGCTTATCAGGGTTAAAAGGGGCGCTCATAGATTCCTCTATAAATGGGCTATTCTCGGTCAATGGATTCATAAGCCTCAAAGATAGGAAAGAAGTGAAAAAGAAGGGAATGGAGTGCTATACAGCGCTGTTAAATGGGGTCAGGTATTATCTGCTTTTGCCGGGTAGATTTGTTTGATCATTTTTTCAAGATCGGACAATCTTTTTTCCATTTCAACAAGATTGCGTGCCAATGACTGGTTGCGGATAGCCTGGCCATACTCGTAAGCCGGACTACCGGTGACCGACGTTGCTGTTTTCAGATTTTTTCCAAGTCCTGCCTGCGCATTTATTTTAGAACCATCTGCCACATGTATATGCCCGGCGATGCCTGCCTGTCCGCCGATCATTACTCCTTTACCCAGTTTTACACTTCCACTGAGTGCTACCTGTGCGGCGATCATGGTATTGCTGCCTATCTCCACGTTATGTGCGACATGGACCATATTATCGAGTTTGGCTCCTTTTTTTACAACCGTGGAACCGATGGTGGCTCTGTCAAGCGCGGCATTGCCCCCGATCTCCACTTCATCTTCAATGATCACATTCCCCAATTGAGGAATTTTCTGCGGAGTGCCATCCGCCTGGAATGCAAATCCAAAACCATCACTACCAATCACGGTCCCGGCATGAATGATCACGCGATCTCCCACAATACAATCATGATAGATCTTTACGCCGGGATGCAGGATGGTATTGTCTCCCACTTTCGCATTATCACCGATAAATACATGCGGAAAGATCTTGGTATTATTTCCAACGGATACGTTTTCTCCCAGGTAAGCAAAGGCACCGATAAAAACATCTTTGCCATAGGTAGCAGACTTCGCGATATATACGGGTTGCTGTATGCCTTGAACCTGGCGGGTAACCATTTCTTCATACTTCGCGAGCAAAATCGCAAAAGCTTTATAGGCATCCGGTACACGGACCAGGGTACTGTTGATCTTTTGTTTTAAAATGAAATCGGCATTGATAAGCACCAGGGACGCGTTGGTGGTGTATAAATACTCTTCGTATTTGGGATTGGCCAGGAATGCTAATTGGCCCGCCCTGGCTTCTTCGATCTTTCCAAAGGAATCCACTACAATTTTCGGATCACCTTCGATCTTTCCATTGACCAGTTGAGCGATTTGTTCAGCCGTGAATGTCATTGATAAATGATTAACCGGGGTAACAAATGTAATGTTTTTTAACAGGGATACTGAGGTGCTTTTGGATAAGCGCATTGTCAACTTCCGAAATGTCTTTCACCGTGCCATCCTTAAATAAAATATGAATGCGTTCATCCCGCGGATCATAAGTTGTATTCATGGCTTCGCCGGTAAAAACGAAATGATCAGCTTCTGTTTTATCCATTTTCTGCATTTGCATCAACTCCTTTTTTTTCTCTTCCACCTGGGCGCTGTCGAATGGGGCGGCCTGCAATCTCACTTTTAACAACTTTCTCTCCACCAACCAACGGCAAAGCGTCGATAATATTTTATCCGGATGTTCACTCCAGTTACGGATCGTGGCCATGACATCATGATCATCCAGCTTGCAGAATATGTCGAGGTGTTTTTCTACTGCGGCCGGATCCTTATGGTCCAGGTAAAAATTCAATGCATTTGAAACCGCCTTTGTTTCCTGGCCTTTCCCGATCAATTCACGGGCCCGGCGGATAATGCTGACCAGCATCATTTCCGCACTGATCACGGCTTTGTGTAAATATACCTGCCAGTACATGAGCCGGCGGGATACCAGGAATTTCTCAATGGAGTAAATGGCTTTTTCTTCTACCATCAATTCCCCGTTTTTAACGGCCAGCATTTTCAGGATACGATCATATCCAATGACACCTTCTGCCACACCAGTGAAAAAACTATCCCGTATCAGGTAATCCATGCGGTCCACATCCAACTGTCCCGAAACAAGCTGGGTCAGGAATTTTTTTGGGTGCTTACCTGTAAATATCTCAATGGCGGTTTGCAATTGCCCTTCCATTTCTTTATTGAGTTGCTGCATGATCAGTAAAGAGATGGTTTCATGATGCACGCCGGGAAGGAGTTCCTGTTCCAGTGCATGGGAAAAAGGACCATGTCCCACATCATGCAATAAGATGGCAACTTTAGCGCCCAGTTCTTCTTCCGGAAGAATTTCCACGCCTTTACTTCTCAATTCATTCAATGCATTACCCATAAGGTGATAGGCGCCGAGTGAATGATGCAACCTGGAATGCACCGCACCCGGGTAAACGAGGTGTGCAAATGCCATCTGGTGAATATTGCGGAGACGCTGGTATACGGGATGAGAGATGATCCGGAGGACCAGGGGATGATCAATGGTAATAAAACCGTATACAGGATCATTGATGATCTTGCGGATTGTGCTGGACATGCTGCTAAACTACTAAACCGATCCTATATTACCTGTTTAAAAGCTTTTCTGCTTTGGTCAGAAAACTCTTTGACATTCCTTCATGTATAGTTTGAATGATACCATCAGGGGACACGAGCATCAATGTAGGATAGCTATGGACATGGTAATATCGAATGATCTCCCTGGCCTGGTCACCGATGATAACCGGGTAATTTATTTTTTTATCCTTGACAAACATCTTCATGGACCATTCAGAATCGTTTGGATCTATTCCTACAAGAACGATCCTGGAACTATCCACGCCCGGCAACCAATCCAGGATATAGCCGGTCATTTTATGACAGGGAAGACAGGATTGGTAAAAAAAATCAAAAATGATATATTTCCCTGCCGTTTTATCAAGAATGGGTCCCTGGTTAAAAGAAATAAGCTGTTTGAAATCAAATGACTTTCCTTCAAAATTTTCAACCGGGGCTGCACTTTTATACATTTCTTTAAATGTAGTAACAGGATATTCCTTCGATGCTTCAGCGAGCATCATAGCCTGTGTGAGTATATACTGCTCGATTGAATCAGGTAGTTGTGGGTATTTATATTCATTGAACTGCAGGTCGCCTTTATAATTGGCGGTTTGAATAAGAGAATTAATCCTGAAATGCAGGGTATCTATTTTCAAAACGGAAGTGAGTGCTCCTGAAATGGGTCTTACCAGGAAAGATTTTTTTGGAAACGCGATGTATTGGTCATTTTCAATTCTCAGGTCCTGGATCTTCCCGAAATTATTTTCAAGCTTATCAAAGTATTGAGATGGGAATCTTTCAACGTATGTGTAGATCGTGCCATCCAGGTCTTTTTTACTGAGTTTGATTTTACTGAGCGTGCCCTGAGGAATAAAATAATGGTCTTCCGAAAATAATAATGCATTTTTTATTAGAAAATCTGTGTCCAGCATCAACATTAAATAACTTTTATCAGACAGGGTTACCAATGCCAGTTTTGAATGTATGGTGTCATATTGAAGAACAGGTTTGAATACCCGTTCGATATAATCAACCCGGGGAAAATGCTGGCGATAGTAATTCTCCATTTTTGGATAAATCTCTGCGGATTTCGGTATTTGTGCGAATGCAGTAATCCGGAAAAAGACGACCAGGAAGAGCAGGTAAGATTTCATTCGAGTCCTGTTTGCCATTTTAAGGTACATAAATACCTGTTGGGAGCTTGTTAAAGCTGATCCATCCCTGTAATTCATTGTGATTCCTAGGGTGAATGAATTAAATTTGAAACTTACCAGGTATTTCCCCCTCACAATTCTTAATGGAGGAATCACGTTATAACATTATAAGTGTAAAAAATGGCTGTAGCTAAAATCGTTTGGGTGGATGACGAGATCGAAGGATTGCAATCACAAAAATTATTCCTGGAAAATAAGGGTTATGAAGTGCAGACCTTCACCAATGGGTTTGAAGCGATCGACTATGTAAAAGAAAACCCGGTGGATGTAGTATTGATCGATGAGACCATGCCCGGGATCACAGGACTGGAAACACTTGCCAAGATCAAAGAAGTAAATCAATCCCTCCCAGTGGTGCTGATCACCAAAAATGAAACGGAGAACCTGATGGATGAAGCCATCGGAAGCCAGATCAGTGATTATCTTATCAAGCCCGTCAATCCCAACCAGGTTTGGTTAAGTCTTAAAAAGATCATCGATAATAAGCGTCTCGTAGCGGAAAAGACCACTACTGCCTATCAACAGCAATTCCGTAATCTTTTCATGGCACTCAACAGCAATCCCGATTACAATGAGTGGATGGATATTTACAAAAAGTTAGTGTACTGGGAGCTGGAGATGCAGAAAAGCGATAGCCCGGAGATGCAGGAAGTATTACAAAGCCAGAAAAGCGAGGCCAATACAGAGTTTTTCAAATTCGTGAGCCGCAATTATGCAAGCTGGGTAAATCCAAAAGGAACGGAAGGTCCGGTCATGAGTCACACACTTCTAAAATCTAAAGTATTTCCTCATCTTGAAAAAGGCACCCCTTTGTTCTTCGTGCTGATCGATAATCTGCGCTTCGATCAATGGAAAGCGATCCAGCCCATTTTTGCTGAAAGTTTCCGGATCCTGGAAGAAGAAAGCTTTTACAGTATTCTTCCCACAGCTACACAGTATTGCCGCAACGCCATTTTTGCGGGACTGCTTCCGCGCGATATTGAAAAACAATTCCCGGTTCAATGGAAAAATGATGACGAGGAAGGCGGGAAGAACCTGCATGAAGAAGAATTCCTCAGGGCCCATTTGAAAAGGCTGGGGAAAGACAACCTAAAGATCTCTTATACCAAAGTGGTGAATAACCAGGCCGGGCTTGACCTGGTCAATAATATCCATAACCTGCTGAACAATGACCTGAATGTGATCGTATACAATTTTGTGGACATGCTGAGTCATGCACGTACAGAAATGGAAGTGCTGAAAGAACTGGCGGGTGATGAAATGAGTTATCGCAGCATTACCACTTCCTGGTTTGAACATTCTCCGCTTCACCAGGCGTTAAAGAAAGTGGCTGAAAAAAATATTCGGCTGGTCCTGGCCACCGATCATGGAAGCGTAAGGGTAAAAACGCCTTATAAAGTGGTGGGAGATAAGTTAACCACCACCAATCTCCGGTATAAACATGGCCGCAACCTGCATTATGAACCAAAGGAAGTACTCGCCTTCCGCGATCCCCGGGAAGCCGGGTTGCCGGTACCGACGATCAATTCATCCTTCATTTTTGCAAAAGAAGACGGGTTTCTATGTTACCCCAACAATTATAACCATTACGTCAATTATTACCGCAACACATTCCAGCATGGTGGTGTAAGTCTCGAGGAGATGATTGTGCCCGTGATCAAGATGGCTTCTAAGTGATTTTAAATGTCAGATGTTAAGTGTTAGATGATAGAGAATCGTTTAACTTTGTAGTCTATGAAATACACGCAAACTACACTCGATAAGTTTGAAAAGGTTGTTGAAGAAGCCGGTTATGTTCTGCGCTATGAAAGAGGGACTTTCCAAAGCGGGTATTGCATCCTGGAGGACAGGAAAGTGGTGGTATTAAATAAATTCCTGCAGACTGAGGGCCGCATCAATACAATGGTTGACCTGATCCCTCAACTCAGTATCCATACCGAACTGCTTTCAGAAGAATCCAGGAAAATGTATATGGACATCATTTCGAAGGTGGAAGAAAACTCCGGCCAATAAGCCTGCTGTATTTATTTATAATTTAAAACTTAGCATTTACAATTTGTCTTATCCTCCTTTCAAGGTAACTTTTCTCGGATCCGGGACAAGCAGCGGCGTTCCGATGATCGGTTGCGATTGTGAAGTATGTACGTCCACCGATAAAAAAGATAATCGTCTTCGTTCCAGTATCCTGGTTCAAACAGCGGCTACCAGCATCGTGGTGGATACGGGCCCGGATTTCAGGTACCAGATGTTAAGGCAAAAGATCCGTCATATCGATGCCATTGTCTTTACACACCCGCATAAAGATCACCTGGCAGGGCTCGATGATGTAAAGGCCTTTAATTATTTTTCAAAGAAACCGATGGAAGTGTATGCCGATTCACTGACCGAAGAGGCTTTGCGCAGGGATTTTTATTATGCTTTCACCGATACAAAATACCCGGGCATTCCCGAGATCAATCTCCATACGATCGCGATGGACCCCTTCCAGGTGGGAGATATCCCGATTACTCCTGTGCTGGTCTGGCATTTGAAAATGCCGGTGATGGGCTTCCGTTTTGGGCCTTTTACTTATATCACGGATGCCAACAGGATCGAAGAATCAGAAAAAGAAAAGATCCGGGGAAGTAAGACCATCGTTCTGAATGCTCTCAGGAAATCAAAGCATATTTCCCATTTCAGCCTCGAAGAAGCCATTAACCTGGTCGCGGAATTAAAGATTCCCCAGGCGTATTTTACCCATATCTCTCACCAATTGGGCCGGCATGCGGAGGTTGAATCCGAATTGCCGGAAGGAATACACCTGGCATACGATGGGCTGGTTTTAGAATTTAACTAACACTTGTTAGTGTTTATTTGAAAAACACTTATATTGCACGGCCTTTAATGATTGCAGTACGATTGCTTGCATATTCATCTGAAGGCCCAAGACTGTGCCACTCGTCCTGCCTATTGTGGGATTGAGTGGCATAGTTATTCATGAGAAACACTAAGCATACACAATGAACTTCCAACCCGCAGAAATAACGCAACAAGTCGCGCAGACCACGCGCGATTTTGCTCAGAAACATATCAAACCCCATGTGATGGAATGGGACGAGAGCCAGGAATTTCCGTTAAGTGTATTTAAAGAAATGGGAAAACTCGGACTCATGGGTGTATTGGTTCCTGAAGTATATGGCGGTTCGGGCTTCGGTTATTTTGAATACAAAACGGTGATTGAAGAAATAGCAAAGGTCTGCGGGTCGATCGGCCTGAGCGTAGCTGCACATAATTCATTATGCACCGGTCATATCCTGAGCTTCGGCAATGAAGAACAAAAGAAAAAATATTTACCCAAGCTCGCCAGCTGTGAATGGCTGGGTGCATGGGGATTGACGGAACCCAATAGCGGCAGCGATGCCGGGAATATGCGTTGTGCCGCAGTAAAAGATGGAAATGACTGGATCATTACAGGCACGAAGAACTGGATCACCCACGGAAAATCCGGGGATGTGGCTGTCGTGGTTTGCAGAACGGGTGAGCCCCGTACAAAAAACAATTCCACCGCTTTTATTGTGGAAAGAGGAACAAAGGGTTTCAGTGGCGGTAAAAAAGAAAACAAATTAGGTATGCGTGCAAGTGAGACGGCTGAAATGATATTTGATCAATGCCGCGTGCCTGATACAAATCGACTGGGAAATGTGGGGGATGGTTTCAAACAAGCCCTGGCGGTTCTCGATGGAGGGAGGATATCGATAGCTTCTCTTTCTTTGGGCATTGCAAAAGGTGCGTATGAAGCCGCCCTACAATACGCACAGGAAAGAAAACAATTCGATCAGCCGATTGCAAGCTTCCAGGGGATCTCTTTCAAACTCGCAGATATGGCTACTGATATACAGGCAGCTGAACTGTTGACATTAAAAGCTTGTGATCTCAAGAACAGGGGCGAACACATGACACGCGAAGCCGCCATGGCGAAATATTATGCCAGTGAAGTTGCTGTCAAAACTTCTAATGACGCCGTTCAGATCTTCGGTGGTTACGGATATACAAAAGATTTCCCCGTAGAAAAATTCTATCGCGACTCAAAACTCTGTACTATCGGAGAAGGGACTTCTGAAATACAGAAGCTTGTCATATCTCGAGAAGTGCTTAAATAGTTAAGAGTTATGAATTATTAACTCTTGACTCATAACTCATAACTCTCAACTCTTATCTGACTTCTTGCATTTCAACAAGCTTTCGGTAGTAACCCGACTGCTGCATCAATTGTTCATGTGTTCCCCTCTCAACGATTTTTCCTTTTTGTAAAACAATGATCTCGTCGGCATGACGTATGGTGGAAAGACGGTGTGCAATCACGATACTGGTGCGGTTTTGCATCATATTATTAATGGCATCCTGTACCAGTCTTTCACTTTCAGTATCCAGTGAGGAAGTGGCTTCATCCAGTATCAGGATCGGTGGATTTTTGACCAGGGCACGGGCGATCGTCAGCCTTTGCCTTTCTCCGCCGCTCAATTTATTTCCGCGGTCACCGGTATTCGTTTCATACTGGAATTCCTTATGCATGATGAATTGATGCGCGTTTGCCACTTTCGCGGCATCTTCAACTTCCTGTGCTGTTGCATCCTGTTTGCCCAGCCGGATATTATTGGCGATCGTGTCGTTGAAAAGTATCGGTTCCTGCGTGACTATACTCATAAGCCCGCGAAGAGACTGTAGTGAATAGTCTTTGATGTTTACTCCATCGATCAGCAATTCACCTGACGAAACATCATGGAACCGGGGTACCAGGTCGGCCAGGGTGGATTTACCGGCGCCGGATGATCCCACCAGGGCGATCGTCTTTCCTTTGGGGACGACCAGGTTGACATGATCGAGTATCACTTTATCCTCATAAGCAAAGCTGACGTCTTTGAATTCAATCTTATCGTTGAAAGATTGGATCTTTAAACCATTTGGATTATCATCTACAGTACTTGCCGTGTTCAAAATTTCTTCGATCCTGCCAATGGCCGCACTTCCTTTCTGCATATTGCTGAAAGAATAGGAAAGCGATTTAACGGGAGCAATGATATTATAGAATAAAGCCAGGTAGGCCAGGAAGGTTGCCGGTGCCAGGATATGTTCTCCTAAAACGCGTTGACCGCCGAACCATAAGATGCCACAGAATACAAGTACGCCCAGGAATTCCATCAGGGGAGAAGACAGGTCCCGTCGGTTGGTGATCCGGGTTTTTGCCATCAGCAGGTCATGGTTGATATCTTCATACCGTTTCCGCAGATTGCCTTCGGCATTAAATGCTTTGATCACCCGGAGCCCATTCAAAGTCTCATCGAGAACCGATACAGATTCTCCTTGTTTCACCGCGATGATGCCTGAATCTTTTCTTAATAAGCGGGAAATCCTGCCCAGGATAAAACCAATGATCGGAATACAGATCAGTATGGCAAGGGTCAGCTCCGGGCTGATATAAAAAAGTGCGCCCAGCGTGATCAGGGTTGTAAGCGGCTCACGGATCCAGCCTTCCAATGTATTCACAACTCCATTTTCCACTTCGGCAAGATCGTTGGTAGACCGGCTGATGAGATCACCCTTTCTTCTTTCTGTAAAAAAACCAATGGGTAAATGCAGGATCTTATAATATAATTCAAAGCGGAGATGATTAACGACCTTGTTTTTCAGGGGGTTCATCGTACGGTAGGACAGGTAAAGAAAAATATTTTTCAATAAAATGGAAATAAGGATCAGCGCGCAGATCAGTCCCAGCAACCCGACAGGTGTAAAATCGCTGACCTGGCTCATCAGGTAACGCCGGAGTGAACCCATGCCCGGGTTATCGGCTGTTTTGCCGGTATTAAATATGATGTCGAAAAAGGGGGCCAGCATCCCGAAAGAAACGATCGAAAAACTAACTGAGAGGATAGTAAATAGTAAGTAAAGAAAAATCGACCCTTTATAATGAGACAGGTATTTAAAAACCCGCGAGTACTTCTTCATGTCCCTGCAATAACGTTTAAACGGGGCAAAGTAACTAATTTTACCCCGTCTGCCGAAGCCCTGGCGAAGGCGGGCAGCAGTTCATTTTCAATTATTAATAATCAGAGAGATCATGGAAGAAGGAAAGCGGCAAAAACAGATCGCGGGATTGCTCAACGTGGAATTAAATACCATTTTTCAACGGCTCAATCTTACTATGATCGGCGGCGGTATGGTTTCTATTTCAGGAGTAAAAGTGACGCCGGACCTGCTGGAAGCCAGGATCTATCTTAGCTTTTTCCAGGTGAATGATGAAAAAGCGGCTTTGAAAACGATCCACGAGCAGCAGTACGAGATCAAAAGAGAACTGGCGGCCAGGGTCAGGCACCAATTACGAAGTATTCCGGTATTGAAATTCTTCCAGGACGATACATTGAACCAGGTGTTTAAGATGGAAGAGCTTTTAAAAAAGATCAGTAGGGATCCAAAGGAAGGGGAATAACTGATAACGGATAACTGATAATTGATAGTTCCCGCCCTTACTTACAACTTAAAACTTACAACTTAAAACCACTTAGTGCATTTCCTCTTTGCCTGGCGCTATTTCAAAGCAAAAAAATCTACCAATGTTATCAATATCATTGCGTGGATCAGTATTACCGCAATCATCATCGGCACTACAGCACTGATCCTTGTCCTCAGTGTATTCAATGGCTTTGAAGGGTTGGTGAAATCTCTTTATTCTTCTTTTTATACTGACCTGAAAGTTTCTCCTGCCTCCGGCAAAATGATCAGGGTTTCACCAGAGCAACTTGACCGGCTAAAAGCTATTACAGGTATCCGTACTTTTTCCATGGAGATCGAAGAAAAAGCGCTGATACAAAATGGGGAGGACCAATCGGTGGTTTATCTCAAAGGAGTGGATGAACAATACCGGTATGTAAGCGGCGTGGCCAGTCACCTTTTGAACGGAGAATATGAATTGGGTAATGAATCCGATCCGCGGATCATCCTGGGAGCGGGTGTGGAAGATGCTTTAAAGATCCAGGCCGACCGGAATATTTTTATTTTAAAGATCTACTTACCGCGGAAAGGAATATCCGAACAGATTGACATGATGGAGGATATCAGTAATGACAGCATCCGGACCTCTGCTGCTTTTCTCATTCAACAGGACTTTGATAATAAATATGGCATCACCAATATTGATTTTGTAAGACGTTCGCTCAGGATGGGCGCAGATGAATACAGCACGATCGAGATCGCGGCCCGTGACCCGGGAAATGTAAAAGAACTTAAACGATCGGTACAGGAAATATTCGGGGAGGGTTACCTGGTGCAGAATAAATATGAACAGAACCGGGGTTTGTATTCAGTGATGAACCTGGAAAGATGGGTGATCTATGCAGTGTTATGTCTCATACTGGTGGTAGCCGCCTTTAATATGATCGGTGCGTTGACGATGCTGGTATTGGAAAAACAAAAAGACATCAGTGTATTGCATGCGTTGGGCGGGGACCGGGTCTTTATCCGTAAGATATTCCTGGGAGAAGGGTTGTTACTGGCGCTTATCGGTGGAGCCGTGGGGATGTTGCTGGCCCTGCTGATCGCTTTCTTACAAATAAAATATCATATCATTCCGCTACAGGGAGGAACATTTCTCATCGATTATTTCCCCGTTAAGCTCCGTGTGATGGATTTCTTACTGGTAGGGGCAACTGTTCTTGTGATTGCGTTAATAGCCTCCTGGTTACCTGCGAGGAAGGCTGCGGCCCAGGAATTTTCCTTAAGAAGTGAATAGCCCTATTGCAGAAAATTATTAATTATTGATTATTAATTACTGGTTTATTCTTCGACTAGTTATCAACTTACTGGATACGCTGAGTCTTCGAAAAGCACGAAATAATTAATAATAAATAATCAATAATCCCCCAGCGTTTCCGGTAACTGAGCAAGCGCTTTTGCGAGTTGTTCATCATTGGGAGCAACGCCATGCCAGTTATGATCATTTTCCATGAAGTCGACACCCTTGCCCATGATGGTATGCATCATAATGGCAACAGGTTTGCCCTGGCCGGTCAGTGATTTGGCAGCATGCAGTGTATCCACGACCTGGTCGATATCATTTC
>DATINK010000435.1:0-18961 GCA_035474355.1 Chitinophagaceae bacterium
GCAACTATGAAAAGGACAAGCTTGCCGCAGATTACCTGACGGTTCCCTTTATGCTCAATTTCAATATCACACCCCGGCGGAATGAAGGATTTGGTTTTAGTATAGGGGCAAGTGCAGGATATCTTTACAGCGCACGCAATAAGACCGTCACATCCGACCAGGGCAAGGAAAAAGCAAGGGATGATTTTGAACTCAGGAAATGGAAGCTTTCCTATATCGCGGAACTTTCCCTGGGTCCCGTACGATTCTATGGCTCATTGGCTATGAAAAACATGTACGAACGCGGGCTGGACATGACCCCTTATAATTTCGGGTTCCGGTTCAGTAACTGGTAATAAATTAATATAAAATAGTTTTCTCATGTGATCGAATGATCAAGACCCCGCCGATGATGGCGGGGTTTTTTCTTATTTGCAAACATGTCGTTAAAACCTTTCCACATTCCAAAATAATCGACCCTGGCATTACGTTTGACAAAAACACTCCCCTGTTAATCATGAAAACGCGTTGAAAAGACATTGTGCGTATGAAAAACCTGTTCGTCCTCACTTCCTTAATCTTCTGCAGCAGCTTCTTTGCTTCCGGCCTGGGTACTGACAGCCATCGACTGATGACACATAAGAGACTGGGTTCAGATGGACCCATCGGAACAACCTCTCTCCTGATCGACAAATCGGATTACGAATTGAGCTTATATGATGACAAGGGCTGGTATGCGACTTATCCCGTCGTCTTCGGCAATGCCTCCCTTGCTGATAAAAAAATGGAGGGCGATAAGAATACACCGGAAGGCGTTTTCCATATCAACAGCAAACGCATACATGAAAAATGGTATCGTTTCCTCGGTATCGATTACCCTACCAAAGAAAGCTGGGAAAAATTCAACCAGCGGAAAGAAAGAGGTGAGATCCCTTCCACTGCAAGGATCGGCGGAAGTATTGGCATCCACGGCACCTGGCCCCATGAAGATTTTGTGGTTGATCGCTATAAGAACTGGACGCTGGGATGCATCTCTATGAAAAGAGAAGATGTAGATGAAATATTTAATTTCTCCCCGGTAGGCACAAAAGTGACGATCCGTAAATGAGCTTAGTGATTCGTTTCTCCCAGGAATTTCCCCACCTCCGTTTTCCATTTTCCCGGTTCATTGCCCAACAGGGATTGATGCGCAGAACGATCATAAATAACCAGTCTTTTTTCTTTTGAAGCGATCGCCTCAAATACTTTATTTGTTTCCTCTCTCGTTACGTATTGATCGAGTGATCCCCATTGCAGGAGCAGGGGGCAATGAATATTTGTTACATAGCGTGTGGTCCGGTGCCGGAATCCCCGAACGCCCCTTTCAATACCCGTCCAGAATGTTACCAGGAAGCCGAATGGTTTTTCAGGCAATCCTTCAAATCCCAATGCCCTCGCCCTTCCCCGGAAATGGGATTGCATGGAAGCAAATGGCATTTCAAGTATCGCGCCTGTGGGTTGCAGCGAATAATCATGAATTGCTTTTGCCACGACAACAGCGCCCATAGAGCTTCCCCAAAGAAATATTTTCTTTTCCCCTTTCTGAACGATCCAATCCCAGGCCAGCTTGACTTCTTCCGATTCACGGATCCCCAGCGTTGTCGTATTTCCCCCGCTGTTTCCATGGCCACGGAAATCGACCAACATAATATTGTATCCCAGGAAACGGAATTCAGATGCTTCTTCCAGTATCCTTGACTTATTGATCGAAAGACTGTGAAAGAGGATGACCGTACCTTTTGCAGCAGAATCCTGTTTCGCATACCAGGCTTCAATGGGAATTCCTTTGGCAGTTGTAAAACTGACCGTTTCGTAAGGATATACCGGCTTTTCCCTGATGACAGATTTTTGATAGCGGGGACCGGCAAATAA
Organism: Chitinophagaceae bacterium; assembly: GCA_035474355.1. Classification (GTDB taxonomy): domain Bacteria; phylum Bacteroidota; class Bacteroidia; order Chitinophagales; family Chitinophagaceae; genus DATINK01. Next base: position 1,891 of record DATINK010000435.1, read on the forward strand.
TTGCCAGGTCTTGGTGAAAATGTTTTTTGATCGTTCCGGTTCCCCGTTCACCGGGCTATCATAAAAGCGGGTAAGCCGGTTGGCATAAAAAGCGGCGCTGATGTTGATGAGCAGGAATTGTATCAGCAGTACCCAAAGTACCCATCGAAAAAGGGAAGGCAGTCTTCTCCTGGTTTTACTATTTTCCATAAGATATAATTCCTTTTCAAAAGGAAATTTGCCGGATGGCGGGCCGAAGGTATACCAGGCGATGGTGATTAAAAAATTGCCGATTCTTTTTTTTAGAGCCCCAGTTTTTGACGGGTTGCAGTGGAGAGTGCATTTTTATTGACAATGATGGCTACGGTTCTGATCCTGAAATAATCCTCTCGCATATATAAAAAGCCATCCAGTTCATTACTGTACTGGCCCCAGGAATTTTTGACATAATACCATTTGTGTCCATTCTTATCTTTTGCAACGCCCACAATATGCATCATGTGATCTAATGCTGTACTATGATCTTCAAATGCCTGTTGCCTTTGTACAGCCGTTGTTTTTCCATCCCCATCAAGATAGGCCAGCCCATCATAAAATGCAAAGCCAGGATCATTGGCATCCCCGTCCCAACCTACACTAAAACCGTTTTTTAAGGCAAGGTCTGCAATGGCAGAAAAATCTTCCAGGGGAACATTATAGTATTCGTCATTTGTCCAGTTGTATTTGTCCTCCAGTACAAATTTTTTATAAAAAGGATGATGCGTATAGGAAGTGATCTCGATATAATCGTCCGGGTTAAAGGAAAGTACTTCACGCAGGTAGGTCTGCGCGGTATACTCTTTTCCCTGGTAAATAAAATGATCCGGTACCGGGCCCAGATAATGATCAAAAACACTATCCGCGAAATGCCGGCCTTCCTCATCCAGGTCATTCATTCCTTTTGCAAGAAGATCATCGACAAAGTGTTTAATGACCGTGTCCAGTTTTGCATGGTTGTGACTGCTATTACCATCAGTTAATCCCGGGTAGGCGGATTCCGGGACCATGCCGTAATTCCTGGCCACCCAGATCACATCATGAAATTGCCCCCCGGGGGTAAAAAAATTACCGCCTTTCAATTGCAGGTGTCTTTTTATTTTCCGGAGGTAAGAATACCTGGCCACAAACATTTCACTGAGATCAACGTCTTTCAATCCTTTTTTCAAAAGATCGCTTTCAAGTAACGAATTGCTGGCAAAACTCCAGCAGGTGGAAGACATATGCTGATCCTTGACCGTTGTGCAATGAATATTTGAAGGAGGTTTTAATTGTAATTCCTCCACGCTTAGTGTCTGCGCCTGGTTGCAGGAAGAAATAAAAAAGAATAAAAGAGATGTGAGGATGAGCCTTGAAAACATGTACACAAATTACAAAGCCCATCCGGGAAAGGAATACCGGCTAAGAGATATAAATCGTTTAATCTGTGTTAAACCCGGCCCTTCCTGATCTCTTCCACCACGGCAGGGTCCAGCAATGTGCTGATATCACCCAGGTTACCGGTTTCGCCTTCTGCTATTTTTCGCAGGATCCTTCGCATGATCTTGCCACTCCTTGTTTTGGGCAAGCCGGAAACAAACTGGATCTTATCAGGACGGGCAAACGAACCAATGTTCTTGCTGACAGCCTGGAAAATTTCCTGCTGTATAAGCGCGGGGTCTTTCTGCTTACCCTTGTAAATGACAAAAGCATAGATCCCCTGCCCTTTAATATCATGGGGGTAACCCACTACGGCACTTTCCACTACATCGTCATGTATGTTGATTGCATTTTCCACTTCGGCTGTTCCTATCCTGTGACCGCTTACATTTAATACATCATCTACCCGACCTGTGATTCGGTAAAAACCATTATCGTCTGCCAATGCTCCATCACCTGTAAAATATAATCCGGGGTAGGTAACAAAATAATTTGTCCGGCAACGTTCATGATCTCCATAGGTGGTCCTGAGAATGGCGGGCCAGGGCGCCTGGATACAAAGATTTCCTTTTCTTAATCCCTGTTCATTTTTTTCTGTAACCTCTTTTCCATTTTCGTCTACCAGCAGCGGTTGAACACCCGGCATGGGTAAGGTTGCCCAGCTGGGCCTGGAGGGAGTAACGCCGGCAAAATTAGAAATCAGTATCCCTCCTGTTTCTGTTTGCCACCAGGTGTCGATGATGGGGCATTTTCTTTTCCCGATATGTTCATCATACCAATGCCAGGCTTCTTCATTGATGGGCTCACCTACTGTACCCAGTACACGCAATGAACTAAGATCTTTTCCCTGCAATGGTTCTAACCCAAATCCCATCAGGCTGCGTATGGCAGTGGGCGCTGTATAAAGAATATTGACTTTGTGTTTTTCCACGATGTCCCAAAACCTGCCTGCGTTGGGCCAGGTAGGAATTCCTTCAAACAGTAATGAAGTAGCGCCCGCACATAAGGGGCCATATGTGATATAACTATGACCCGTGATCCACCCGATATCCGCCGTGCAAAAATGTATCTCGCCGGGTTTGTATTGAAATACGTTTACAAATGTATAGGTGGTCCAGACCATATACCCCCCGCAAGTATGAACAACCCCTTTGGGCCTTCCTGTTGAACCGGAAGTGTATAATATAAATAGTGTGTCTTCCGCTTTCATGACTTCGGCAGCACATTCTTCCGAAGCCTTCTTCATTTCATCTTCCCACCAAACATCACGACCCTCCAACATATTACAGGGTGTTTTCGTCCTTTGATAAACAATAACCCTCTTTACAAAAGGACAAGTGATCAGTGCTTCATCTACAATAGATTTGAGCGGAATGTCTTTTGCCCCGCGAAAACCACCATCGCAAGTCAGGATGAATGCTATATGTGCATCCTGTAACCTATCTGAAATACTTTGCGCGCTGAATCCTCCAAAGACCACAGAGTGTATGGCCCCGATCCTTGCGCAGGCTAATAAAGAAATGGGTAGTTCAGGGATCATCCCCATATATATACATACCCTGTCCCCTTTTTTAACGCCATTATTTTTCAACACGTTCGCCAGCTTGCATACCTGCGCATATAATTCTTTATAAGTAAGGGTTATTCCTTTTTCCGAAGGATCATTCGGTTCCCAGATGATGGCGGGTGTATTGCCGAGTTTCTCAAGATGCCTGTCCAGGCAATTTTCAGTAATATTCAGCTCTGCGCCTTCAAACCATTTGATCATAGGTTCTTGAAAGTTCCATTGGAGGACTTTATCCCATTTTTTCCTCCAGTGGAAATGCCGGGCAATATCCGCCCAGAAACCTTCAGGGTTCTCTATGCTTTCGCAATACACTTCGCGGTAGTGTTCGTATGATGTTATGCGGAATGGATGATCCATATGGGGTCGTTTCCTGCTTAAATGTACGAAGACAAAAAAATTGTGGCGTCCATAAAATCAGCGTATTTTAATTGTATGAACGAACCAGCCAGCAGTCCCTGGGCCATCCGGAAGGTCATTCTTGCTTCATCAGTGGGTACCATGATCGAATGGTATGACTTCTACATTTTCGGCATGCTGGCCAAAACGATCAGTGTACAGTTTTTCCCTGAAGGAAATTCCACCGCAGCCTTACTCAGCACGCTGGCCATTTTTGCAGCAGGATTCATTGTCCGTCCATTCGGGGCATTGGTATTCGGAAGATTGGGGGATCTGATCGGCCGCAAGTATACATTTCTTCTCACGCTTGTTTTGATGGGCGGCTCCACTTTCCTGATCGGTTGTATTCCGGGTTATAAAAGTATCGGCATCCTGGCTCCTTTACTGGTTCTTTTATTGAGGTTGTTACAGGGATTGGCCCTGGGAGGAGAATATGGGGGAGCTGCTACTTATGTTGCCGAACATGCACCACGGGGAAAAAGAGGTTATTATACAAGCTGGATCCAAACAACTGCAACCTTAGGTTTATTCATCGCCTTAGGGGTGATCATGCTGGTAAAATTAAATATGCCGGATGCCCGGTTCAGTGCTGAATGGGGAGGCTGGAGGTATCCATTCTGGATTTCAATCCTGTTGGTGGCTATCTCTGTGTATATCCGGCTAAAGATGAAAGAGTCCCCTATGTTTTCCAGGTTGAAAGAAGAAGGAAAAACTTCTGTCAATCCACTCAAAGAAAGTTTCCGGCGCCGGGCCAATTTTAAAATGGTGTTGCTGGCCCTTTTCGGTGCGGTGATGGGCCAGGGAGTCATCTGGTATACCGGGCAATTCTATGCGCAGAATTTCCTGGAAACAAAATGCAATATTGAATTTGAGCAAAGTCGTACCATCATGCTCTGGGCCATTGTATTTGCAACCCCGTTTTTCGTTTTCTGGGGCTGGTTAAGCGATAAGGTGGGAAGGAAATGGATCATGCTGGCCGGCATGTTGGGTGGCATATTGCTATATCGTCCCATTTTTTCAACATTTCTTGCCAACACGGATGTAAAGAAATATGAACAGGGGCAGATCAGCTTTATTAAAGAAGACCGGAAGATAACCATGCATGGAAAAGATTCAGTGCTGCAGGTTTCAACAGTTTATAGTGTCCCGGGCATATCCAAAACCACGCGGGTTGTTACTGATACATTAAATGCGGACAGGGATGTTTTTGACAGTATTGACCAGGCCAACAGTGCGGGCATATATACAAATAAGCACCTGGAAAAAAAGGTCTATCTCAAATTCATTTTCCTGGTATGGGTAATGATCATTTTTGTTACCATGGTGTACGGGCCTATTGCTGCATTCCTAGTTGAATTGTTCCCAACAAAGATCCGGTATACATCGATGTCCTTACCTTATCATATAGGGAATGGTGTATTCGGAGGGCTGGTCCCGTTCATTGGGTTATTATTGACCACCACCTACCCGAAAGATCCGCTGGTCGGGCTATGGTATCCCATCGGTATTGCCGCACTGAGCTTTATCATTGGAGCCATTTACCTGCAAAACAGGATTGATAAAAATATAAATGATTAAATCATGAATGCAGCCAAACGCTTTCTCGGCATATTCTGGTTATTGATCGCCCCCCTGATCATTTATGCATTAGTGAACGGCGCCGTTATTCATATTGATCCACATGGAAAAAAAGATATCAATAACCCGGTGATCTGGATCATCATCCTGCTCATCTTCACACCCATTGCCATCGGGCTGATGATCTTTGGCTGGTATGCATTCCGGGGTGATTATGACAGGCTTCCCAAAAGCTCTAAAGAAATATAATTCTTATCACGACTGGCGGCATATTAGCAATTTAGCATTTCAGCATTTTAATTCTCTAATTTTGACAAATGTCAATCCTTGTAAAAGACCTTCTTAAAATCTACGGCGAGCAAAAAGCGGTGGATCATATTTCTTTTGAAGTTAAAAAAGGCGAGATCGTCGGGTTCCTGGGACCCAATGGCGCCGGGAAATCCACCACCATGAAGATCATCACCGGGTATTTACGTGCGGAAGAGGGTGATGCATGGGTTTGTGATGTGAACGTAAAAGAGGATCCCCTGGCGGCGAAAAAAAAGATCGGCTACCTGCCCGAAGGAAATGCACTGTACTATGATATGTATGTAAAGGAATACCTCTCCTTCCTCGCTTCCGTACATCAACTCAATGGCGAATCGAAATCAAGGATCGAAGAAGTGGTCGGCTTAACAGGATTAACTCCCGAATACAAAAAAAAGATCGGGCAGCTTTCCAAAGGATACAAACAAAGGGTGGGACTTGCCGCGGCATTGATCCATGATCCTGAAGTACTGGTATTGGATGAACCGACTTCGGGTCTTGACCCTAACCAGATCATCGAGATCAGGGAAGTGATCCGAAAGCAGGGACAAAACAAGACCATTCTTTTTTCCACTCATATTTTACAGGAAGTGGAAGCTATCTGTGACCGGGTGATCATTATCAATAAAGGAAAGTTAGTGGCGAATGATACATTGAGCCAATTAAAGAAAGGAGATAAAAACCTGGAGGAGGTATTCAGGAACCTGACTGCCGGCCCGATCACCTGATCAATGTAACCACGCCTTTTTCAACCGTTACCGAATTATCATTGTTGATAAACTCAAGCAGCCATACAAAAACAGCGGAATCTTGTTTGATGCCTAAGTATTCCCCGTTCCATCCGACGCCTTCTTTGGTGGTTGAAAAGATCATGTTCCCATAACGATTATATACAGCGAACCGTTTCAGTCTTTTTTCGCCGACAAGTATAGGCATGAAGTAATCATTGAGATTATCGCCATTGGGTGTGAAAGCAGAGGGAAGATAGTTGTAACATTTTTCAAGAATGGTGATGACTTTCTGTGTGCTGTCTGTACACCCTCCCAACACAGAAGTTGCAATCAACTTGATATTGAAATCTCCTGTTGATGTATATGTTTTAATAACGTCGGGGTCGGTTGACAGGGTGCCATCCCCAAATTTCCAGGTATAGGTCAGCGATTCATTGGTAGTGATCCGGGTTGTATTCTTGATGGGTATGGGCAGGTTGAGGCATTGTATATCCCGGTTCAATTCAAAATTCACTTTTGGAAGCGGAGAGATAGTGATCACATGTTGCCTTGTACTGTCTGTACATCCAAATTGGGTGACCTGGGCCCAATAATATCCTGTCGATCCAGTAGCTGGCTGGTAGGTGAAATTTGTAGCTCCCGGGATCAGTGTATTATTTTTAAACCATTGCACGGAAGTAAGTGAGTTTGGAACAGACATGACTGCATTTGAAGGATCACCCGGGCAATAGATCGTTCGGCCAATGAGGTTACTCGTTGTATCCACATGAATAGGTGTAACCACCATACTATCTAAAGCAAAGCAGCCAGTGATCGCGTCTGTTGTTTTAACTATAAACTTAGTTGGTCCAACCAGGTCGGGTAAGGCATAAGGGTTGGCAACGGTTGGACTAGTAAGAAACTGGAGAGGGGTCCAGGTATAGAGATAATTGGGTGTGGGCAGATCCCCGATCTGTACTCTTTGTTTACTGCAGGTGATCTTATCTGCGCCGGCTTCTGAATTGGGTTTAGGCGCGCGGTTAATGTCAGCATATAACGTATCTGCACAACCGAAACCCTGGTACGGAATGACAATGACCGGGTAGACCGTTCCCACGGGAGGAGCCGGGTTGACCAATAACTCCTGGTTATTCCCGATCAGGTTGGAGAAAGTATTATCAGAATACCATAGGTAATCCTGGAAGCCGAAAGGAGCGACCAGGTTGACAGATGTATCACCCTGGCATAATGTGCTTCCTAATATAGAGCCATTGCATCTTGAATCCACATCTATATAAGCATACCCGAAATGCCGGGTAAACGTACAGTCGCTGGTAATGAATTCAAGGCGGATGCTATGACCGGCGTATTCGCTGAGATCAACGGTTATTGGTGTCCATTCTTTGTATAAAACGCCCGGGGCGACAGGAGAACTCAGGAAACCTGGTAATCCGGCGCCTGCCGTAAAATCAAATGAGACACAATTGATCTCCGTATTCGTTGCGATATCTATCACGCGGGCCCTGAAACGAGGTTGCTGGTAAGGAAGGTGTCCCGGGTCTTCAAAGACCACAGCATAATAATAAATGATAGAAAAATTATTATTGGTAGCCGGTATTGTATAATTATAAAACACGCCTTCTGCTTCTGCACCTCCTGAATTATTTCCCAGCTTGACGCTGAACCCGCTGCCATTCGGACATCTCATAGGAAAATTTCCATAAGGATCCAGGCCCCCATCCGCTGCTGAGATCATTGTATGCCGGTCGCTCTGCTGTCCCGTACCATACCAGGAAATAACATTGTCACCGGTGGCTGCCGAAACAATGCCGGTCTTGCATTCCCAGTTTGTAAAATCTCCTGTTTCAAAATCTATATTCGGTGGACACCCGACTGACTGAGCACGGGTAATGGAAGAATAAAGGGATTGAAGAAGAATCAATAAAACTGTATAGGTGATCCGGGTTGACATAATCCATCTGCCTTCTCTATAAAAATACCCCGAATATTGCTGTTTACCCGCTGTTGAAAGAGATTAATTTTTATGACTTGTGTGAAGGGTTAACTGGCTTGTTCATCGGAATTCACTTTACAATTCCCTGTCAAACACAGATTTGACAGCCGGTTCGTGCTTTTACTCATTCCGGTCGCTACTTGATCAGGGTGACATTTCCCTTTTCGGTGATCGCTTTGTCATTATTATCTACGTATTCAAGCAACCAAATAAATACCCCTGTATCAAGGGCCTTGCCCTTATAGGTTCCATCCCAACCATCATTTTCTGTAGTTGTAGTAAAGACAAGGTTACCATAACGATTATAAATGCTGAATCTTTTTAATTTTTTCATCCCGATCAGGTAAGGGATCAAGTCATCATTCAGTCCATCCCCATTGGGAGTAAATGCAGTTGGCAGGTAGCTCCCTGGTTTTTTTAGTATCCACACCTGTTGGGTGTCCGATGTGATACAGGTATGTATATCGGTGATATTGATTTTATATTCGACATCGTTAATTGCATGAAAGAGTGGATTCTTAACCGAATAATTATTTAACTGAATCGCCGGTTGCCAGTCGTAGTTATTGCCAATCCTGGCCCTGGCTTCCAGGTAACGGTCGTAGCCCGGGGGTACGGTTATATCGTAATAACGTATTCCTTTCGCAGGCGCATTTACTCTTACACTCTTTGCCATGATCTGCGGCGCGGTTTCACATCCGTAAACACTCATGATCAATGTCACGTCAAAATTTCCCGGGTTTGGATATACAAATCCCGGGGGTGTTTTGCTATCCGACAGGATCCCGTTTTTAAAATCCCAATTGTAGTGCGCTGAAACGGTTCCGTTTTCAGATGAAAGGTTCTCGAATCTTGTCGTTCGCCCGATACAAATGGAATCCCAGGTAAAATCAGGATTCCCGTTAAGAACAACATTCACTACTTTTTGTATGCTGTCTTTACAATGACTCAATGAGGAGATCACCAGTTCTGCTGTAAACTGACCGGCTGATGAAAAACGTTTGCTGGGATGCTTTACCCTATCGGTGGTTCCGTCACTGAATTTCCATAACCAGGTCATCGGCTCACCAGATGAAATGGTACTGGTATTGTCGAATGAAAAAGAGTTATTTGTAATGCATTGGGTGTCTTTGTTCACGGTAAACCCTGCAATCGGAATGGGTGCAATATTCAGTATTGCATATAATGTATCCCGGCATCCAAAACCCGTAAAAGGGTCGACGATGACCGTATAGGTGCTTCCGATTGACGGTAAAGGATTCAAAGCAAGTTGCTGGTTGGTTCCCACTAATTGAGAAAAAGTATTATCGGAATACCATGCATAGGAGGCAAAACCATAAGGAGCCGTGAGTGTAGTGGCGCTGGATCCCCGGCAAACAGAAGCTCCATCGATTATTCCCGTGCAATTTGAATTCACATCCACATAGGCATAGCCGAAATGCCCGCCTCTTGTACAATCGTTGGTAATAAACTCCAGGCGGATAGTTTTCCCTGCATAAGCGCTCAGGTTCAATGAAACCGGCGTCCAGTCTTTATACAAAACTCTTGTATTCGCTCCCTGGGAAGAAACCTGGAAACCCGGGAGGCTGGCTTCAGCCGTAAAATCAAAAGAAACACAATTGATATCGGTATTATCTGTAACGTTTACGATCCTGGCTACAAAACGAGGTTGTTCGCTGAAGTCGTGGCCCGGATCTTCAAATACCACTGCATAGTAATAAATGATCGAAAAACTGGTCGTGCTGGGAGGGATCGTAAAAGTGTAGAACATTCCTTCCGCTTCCGAACCCGTATTCGCATTTCCCAGTTTCACATTAAAACCACTGCCATTGGGGCAAGCAACTGGAAAAAGCCCCCATGGATCTATATCTAATGAAGAACCACGGATCATGGTGTGCCGGTCACCGGCCTCCCCACCCGACCAGTCGATACTGGATACGCCCGCAATGGAATGCGCCATACCCGAACGGAGATCCCAGCTGGAAAAATTGCCTTCTTCAAAATCAAGGTTGGGTGGACAAAGCGATACTTGAGAACATACCGGTGAGGACAGCAGGCTGGAAAGAATTGTCAATAGTACAAGGAAGGCGGTCCGCATACAGCTCAGATTGGTATTTTCTTATGTTCTCGCACGATTTCAGGGTGATAAATCAACCATAACGCCCCCTCGCAGGAAGGGATAAATTTAAGAAATTTTCCCGCTTTATGGTAGGGAAGATCGATCTATTTTGCATCCTTCTCCCAAGATCGTTTCTTTGCTATGCTAAACAGAAATTTCTTTCTTTATTAAAAGCAGATCTGGTCATATTTAATTTTTCCGCATGAGTTATATCGTAGAAATTTTCGCCCGGCAGATCCTGGATAGTCGTGGTAATCCCACACTGGAAGCCGATGTGATCACCGATGAAGGTGTCATGGGAAGAGCCGCTGTTCCCAGTGGTGCGAGCACCGGTATACATGAAGCCGTTGAACTCCGTGATGGTGACAAAAATAAATTTTCCGGAAAAGGAGTTTTAAAAGCTGTATCCAATGTAAATACGGTGATTGCTCCCGCCCTGCTGGAATTCGAAGTCGCTGATCAATCCGGTATCGATCAAAAGATGATAGGATTGGATGGTACCCCTAACAAAGCAAAACTGGGAGCCAATGCTATCCTGGCAGTAAGTATGGCCGCCGCAAAAGCAGCCGCACAGGAAGCTTCCCTTCCCCTTTATCGTTATATCGGGGGGACCAATGCAATCACTCTACCCGTGCCCATGATGAATATTCTGAATGGTGGTGTTCATGCCGATAACAAGATCGACTTCCAGGAATTCATGGTCATGCCTGTGGGTGCCGGCAGCTTCAGCGAAGGTTTGCGTTGGGGCGTTGAGATCTTTTATGCATTGAAAGCCGTGCTTAAGAAAAAAGGATACAGTACGAATGTTGGAGATGAAGGTGGATTCGCGCCCGATATACAGAGCAATGAAGAAGCAATCGAAACAGTTTTAACCGCGATCGGTTCTGCTGGATATAAAACAGGTACACAGGTGGTGATCGCCATGGATGCTGCCAACAGTGAATTGTGGAATAGCAAAAAGAAAAAATATGTGTTCAATAAAAGCAGCGGCAAGGAAATGTCCAGTGAACAGTTGGTAAAGTATTGGGAAAAATGGGTGAAACAATACCCGATCGTTTCTATTGAAGATGGCATGGCCGAAGACGATTGGGCGGGATGGAAAATGCTGACGGATGCTGTTGGCGACAAATGCCAATTAGTAGGAGATGATCTTTTCGTCACCAATGTTACCCGGCTTACCAAAGGCATTGATGAAAAGATCGCGAATGCGCTGCTGGTAAAAGTAAACCAGATCGGAACGATCACGGAAACGATCGAAGCCGTGACCATGGCGCAACATAATAGTTATAATACAATCATGAGCCATCGCAGTGGTGAAACAGAAGATACCACGATCGCGGACCTGGCCGTTGCTTTGAATTGCGGACAGATCAAAACCGGGTCGGCGAGTCGTACGGACCGGATGGCGAAGTACAACCAGTTGCTGAGAATAGAAGAAATATTGGGTCCGGCTGCCATTTATCCGAAAGGAAGAATTAAATTTGGGAGGTAATCCTTTCCTTCGGCAAAGACCTCGATATTATGAAATTACTGTCCCATATCCCTGCCTGGCTCCGCAATAAATACCTGCTATCTTTTACGGCTTTTGTAGTGATCCTTCTTTTCCTCGATAAAAATGATATTTTCACGCAACTGGCCCGTCACCGCGAACTGAAAAACCTGCAGGAAAGCAAGCGATTTTATACCCAGCAGATAGCTTCAGAACGCAAAGAATTAGAGCTACTTAAGCGGGCACCCGCCACCCTGGAGAAATATGCAAGGGAAAAATACCTGATGAAGCGGGACGATGAGGACCTTTTTATCATCCCTGAAAATGGGGAAAAACAGGGCAAATAAAGCCCCGGGGCACAATATCAGCCGCCTGAGGGCGTTAATAATACGGACGTTTCTATCTCAAGCTTACACGGACAATTTTTTTTGGACATTAATGGTTTGCCAATGACAAATTTTACCCCTGAGGATCTTTTATTGTATTTGTACAATGAAACCTCTCCTTTACAAACAGAGGCGATTGAATCTGCATTGAAAAAAGACTGGACACTCAGAGAGAAGCTCGCCGTGCTGAAAGCATCCATGGAAAGATTGGATAAGATCACAGAAATTCCCCGCACGGAAGTTGTGTTGAATGTATTGAATTATGCCCGGGAGAAATATGCAGAGAAGATCTCCTGAACAAACATTTTATCAGAATGCATTGACATCCCGATCGAACATCGGGATGTTTTATTTATAAGACCTTTCCATCAGCCCGCTGGCTTACATTCGCAGACAGCTTTTACTCATGACAAGGCAAGATCGTTACCAGTTCGTCATCGATTATTTTGAGCAGCATGCTCCGGAAGCGGAAACAGAATTGATCTATGATAATCCCTATGAATTACTGGTATCCGTCATTCTTTCTGCGCAATGCACGGATAAACGGGTCAACTTAACGACTCCTTTTATTTTCGAGAAGTATCCGGACATTCCCACCCTTGCCAGGGCGACAGTAGCTGAATTATTTCCCCTCATCAAAAGCATTTCCTACCCGAATAATAAAACGAAACATCTTATCGGCATGGCCAATATGGTATTGAAAGATTTTCATGGCCAGATCCCGATGACAGTGGATGAACTCATGCAACTTCCTGGAGTGGGCAGAAAAACGGCCAATGTGATCACATCGGTGATCGATAAACAACCCAATATGGCTGTTGACACCCATGTTTTCCGTGTAGCGGCCAGAATTGGATTAACGATTGGGGCCAAATCAGCATTTGCCGCTGAAAAACAATTAGTAAAATATATTCCGCAGGAGCTTATTCATAAAGCCCATCATTGGCTGATCCTCCATGGCAGGTATGTTTGTGTGGCAAGAAACCCGAAATGTGAGGCCTGTGGCATTCGGCCTGTTTGTAAGTTTTACCAAGCCATGAAAAAATGATATTTTTACTGTCTTATTGCAATGGCTACTGAAACCCAACAAATTGATGAGGCTGTTTTCAACAGCTATCTTTCTTTCAGGCCCCTTATAGAGGCCTTAAAAAAGAATATTGCTGAAGGAAACCCCGGCTTTAGAAAGCTGTACGGGAGTGTTGTGGAAGAACTGGAATCACATCCCGAATTGATGAGCAGGATCACGGATCTTTCTGTGATCGAGCCCTATACGGAACTGATCCAGGAATTATTGTCTGCGGTATTTCCTCCCACCACGCCTAATAATTTATATGCGGTCTCCCTGCCATTTCGGTTTACGACTGTTTATTCTTCGCCCCAGTTCAGGGACATTTTTCTCCAGCCCGGAAGCAATGAGATCCATATTCCCAATGAAGAATTAGGGGCAAGTTTGAGCCTGCAGAAATTACAGTTTGCCTGCGGCATGATCATGAAAAAATATGCCGCGTATAGCAGTCCCTCCACCACCGGCTGGGTACACCCTTACCTGGATCCCCAAACCGGATTGGTCCGGTATATGGAATTACGCATTGACGCCCGTTTTATCGATGTGAATCCTGTCGGGGAGATGCCTAAAATGGATTCCTCCCTCGTTTATCATCATACCAACCGCTGCAAGACCATTGAAGAATTAACCGAACACGTGCCGGTTGACAAATTTGTGTTTGAAGGCTTATCCGTGATCCGTGTTGTCGACGTCACAGAACAGGAAGTGATCACGCGCATCAAGAATACATTGTTAGAAGCGAATGCATTTTCTGACAGTACGGTGTTCCCGCAACTGGAGGCCCATATCCAGAGCCTGATCGATATGAAAGACCTGAAGATCGGGATCACCCCCTTCTTCAAAGTAAATGGCCACTATGTTTATTCAGACCTGCACAATAACAATAGTCTTTTATTCAAGCGTTTTCATAACAACCAGGAAAAAGATGAAGTAAGTGATGGCTGTAAACTTGTTTTCCGCGATAACGATCATCCTGTATTGTTTGAAACCCTGGATGAAAGAGTGTTATCTGAATTCGAGTACCTCCAGTATTATTATATGGAAGGAGGCCGGAGCCTGATCATTTGCCCGTTAAAACTTCATGATGAATTGCTGGGTATCCTGGAGATCATGTCTGACAATCACGGGTTCCTGAACCATACGCATATTGGAAAGATCCAGCCCACGATTTCCTTATTCGCATTGGGCCTGGAAAAGAGCCTGGAAGGATTGGATACGCAGATCGATAAGGTGATCAAGGAACAGTTCACGGCTGTACAACCTTCCGTAGAATGGAAATTCACGGAAGTGGCTTTGAATTATATCGTCAATAAGCAGCACAATGAAGAAGTAAAAATAGAGAAGATCGTTTTCGATGATGTATTCCCGCTTTATGGAGCCATTGACATCCGCAATTCATCCACGGAACGTTCACATGCCATCCAGCTGGACATCATTGAGCAGCTTGAGTTGGCCGACAAAGTGGTGAAGAAGGCTCTCTCCGATACGCCCTTCGCTTTATTACAGGAAGTACAATTCAAGATCGAAAAAGCGATCGCTTCCGCTTCCGATGTTTTGCAATCCGATGAAGAGAGGATGATCCATGATTTCCTGCATGGCCAGGTAGTTTCACTGTTTAATCACCTCAGCAGTACGACCCCTTCTGTTAAAAATGAAGTAGAGCATTATTTCGCCTCCCTGGATCCGCAGATCGGTATGCTCTATCATCACCGGAAGGAATATGAACAAAGCATTTCAAAGATCAATGACACCCTGGCGCGATTTATTGACAGGGAACAGGTTGCTGCACAAAAAGTCTTCCCCCATTATTTTGAACGTTATGTCACAGATGGTCTTGAATTCAATATTTACATCGGGCAATCCGTCACACCCAGGAAGAAATTTGATGAGATCTATTTGCGGAACCTGAAGATGTGGCAATTATCGGTGATCGCAAAAGCGGCGAAGATCACGCACCACCTGGAAGCGCATTTGTCACACCCCCTTCGGACCACACAACTTATACTCGTACATAGCGAGCCCCTTGCCATTAAGTTCCGTATTGAAGAAAGAAAGTTTGACGTTGATGGAGCTTATAATGTCCGGTATGAGATCGTTAAGAAAAGGATCGATAAAGCGCATATCAAAGAAACCAATGAGCGGCTTACCCAACCCGGTAAGATCGCTATCGTTTATTCCCAGGCGAAAGACGCTGCCGAATATGTTGAATACATAGAATTTCTTCAGAATCAGCACCTCCTTAAACCGGGAATAGAAAGACATGATCTCGAAGAACTCCAGGGAGTGGTAGGTTTAAAAGCTTTACGTGTGGATGTCAATTTCGATCATGATCCAAAGTCAGCATCACATGTAGAATTGTCGGGAACCACGAGCAAACAATTGATTGGTTAATGGCGGTTGAAATCCCTCTTTTTTCCCTTTTCTCCCTATCTTTATTACACTTTCCTGGCCTGTAGCTTTTCTTGTGAAAAGCCTGGCGTCTGGATGTAAAAAATCAATTTATCAGAAGCGTTTTTTGTTGATAACCCAACCGGTATGAAACTTTTTTTTGCCTGTCTTTTTTTTCTTCTTCCGACTTCTCTTTGTTTCAGCCAGGATTCTATCATCAACCGCATTGTGCTGGTTGGGGATGGAGGCCTGTTGGAAAATGGAAGGCACCCGGTTGCCCAGGCAATTAAGAAAACAGTTCCCATGGATGCCCGGACCACGATCGTTTTCCTGGGTGATAATTTATACAGCACTGGTTTGCCTTATGAAGAATACGCAGGCTATAAGGCAGCCAAAAATGTCCTCGATTCTCAATTGTCAATCGCAGACGGAACAGCAGCCAAAATTTATATGATCCCTGGCAACCACGACTGGAAAAATGGAGCTGCCGATGGGTTTTCCGCCATTCTACGTGAACAGACCTATGTGGATCTATTGAATAAAAATAATGTTGAGTTCTTTCCAAAAGACGGATGTCCGGGCCCCAAGGGTGTAAATCTTGGAAGCGATGTGCTCCTGGTCATGTTCGACAGTCAATGGTTTCTGCATACACAGGAAAAACCCGGTATTGAATCAGAATGTGATTTCAAAACCCCTGATGAAGTTTATGCGGAATTGGATAATATACTCACCAGGAACCCCGGTAAGCTGGTCATTATCGCCTGTCATCATACATTCAAGAGTATTAGTCCGCATGGAGGTTATTATACCTGGAAACAACATATTTTCCCATTCACTGACATTTCAAAAAATCTCTATATACCGCTTCCCATTATCGGATCGATCTATCCGCTTACTCGTGGTGTATTCGGAACACCCCAGGACTTACATCATCCGAATTACGAAGCCATGATCAATGGCGTTCAAGGCATCACAAAGGGCTATCCGAATGTTCTTTTTGCAGCAGGGCATGATCACAGTCTTCAGTTCATTAAAGACAGCAATTATCATTACATCGTGAGTGGATCAGGAAGCAAGACCAACAGGGTGTCGCTGAATAGAAAGAAATCTTTATACTCTTCCGATAAAAACGGCTTCGCTGTGCTGGAAGTCTCAGCCAACAAATGGGTCACGGTCACTTATTATACTGTTACGGATTCCACCCGGCTTACGTACAGGAGTACGTTTATGAATTATTCAACCATTGAATCGCCGGAAAGTGACACCATCAAACGGGTAGTGGAGAACCCGGAGCTGATCAAATACCAGGATACCATTACCATTGCAGCCAGCGACCGGTATAAGACAAATTCTTTTTTCCGGAAACTGATCATGGGCACCAATTACCGGGAGGCATGGGCTACCCCGGTCAATATGAAAGTTTTAAATATCCGCAAAGAAAAGGGAGGCATGACTTTAAAGGGAGTGGGTGGTGGAAGACAAAGCAAAACTTTTACCCTGGTAGATAAGAAAGGAGTTGAATGGATCTTAAAAGTGATGGATAAAAACCCCGAAAGAGTGATTCCAGAAAACTTCAGGTCACTTCGGTCGGATGAGATTGGAAGAGATTTTATTTCTG